>JAUNQZ010000168.1 GCA_030535915.1 bacterium | reverse complement strand
TCATCGGCGAGGGTACTGCAGGGTTCGCCTGTGGGAGAGTAGCACGTTGCCGGATTATTCAGCACCTGATTGCGAAAGCAGTCAGGTGCTTTTTTTTTGTCTTTGTCCCTCACCGCAAACCTCTGTTTACTCACTCTCTCTTTTAACCATTATCCTTTAACCGTTACACCCTCACGTTCTTTTTTCTCTCTGTTCTCCAAGGCTACGATTCTGATTCTCTCGTATCTAGAAACGCTTTAGTTACGTTCCTTTTTATCTAAGTGAGTGGAATCTTTTTCCGAGGATCCTTCTCTCGCTTTTATCGATAAAGTAGGGAATTCATTTTTACAAGAGGATTTAGGATGCTATCTTTTATTTTGTAAATAGTAAAAGCGTTATTTTCTATTGGATAAACTAACTCTTATCGAGAAGTCTCGATATTTAAATTTTGTTTAGAGAGTTTTCAATGAATTAAATAATCGCGTGAATGAGTTTTCGCGGAGGAGGGGGAGTAGGCGTAATTGTAAATGCTTTTTCAAGAAGGGGTAGGACGGCTTCAATTTTTGTTTCATCACATGCATGAAGGATACAAAGAGGTTGCCCTGGGAGAATCGAATCACCTTGTTGGAGAAGATGATCAATGCCCGCACCATAATCAAGCATGTCGGTAACAGACGTTCGACCGGCTCCCAATTGAAGGGCTATGCGTCCCATCATTTCTGCATTGACATGAGCAATATAACCAGATGTTTTTGAGAGGTAAGGTTGTGTATATTTTGCCTTGGGTAAAGGCTGAGAGAGGTCGCCATTCTGGGCAGAACAAATCGCTTCAAATTTTTTTAAGGCTTCTCCATTGTCAAGTTTTTCTATTGCAAGTTGGAGTGCTTCCTCAAAAGTTGTAATAAGACCCGAGACATGGGCCATGTGTGCGGCTTGTTGAAGGGTAAGTTCTCGAACATCTTGAGGTCCTTTGCCTCGTAGAATATCAAGCGATTCTTCAACTTCTACGGCATTACCAATTGCTTTTCCAAGCGGTTGGTCCATATCCGTAATAAGTGCTCGGCATGTACGACCTAGACGATGACCTGTTGCAATAAGACTTTTCGCAAGCGATTGAGCATCCTCAAATGTTCGCATAAAGGCACCTGAACCAAACTTAACATCAAAGAGAAGTGTTTGAGCGCCCTCTGCAAGTTTTTTACTCATAATGGAAGCCGTAATGAGCGGAATACTCGGGACGGTTGCTGTAACGTCTCGTAAAGCATAAAGTCGACGATCTGCAGGCGCAAGTGTTGCGGTTTGACCTATGAGGGAGCATCCAATCTTTGCAACTTGTGCTTTGAAGGTTGGAATGTCGAGATTGACATTAAATCCCGCAATAGATTCAAGTTTATCAAGTGTTCCACCTGTAATTCCAAGGCCTCGCCCTGAAATCATTGGAATCGCCAATCCCATTGCTGCACAGAGAGGTGCGAGAGGTAGTGAAATCTTATCTCCAATACCGCCTGTTGAATGTTTATCTGCAGTCGGTTGAGAAAGGTTAAATGAAAGTACCTCTCCAGAATTCATCATTGCATCGGTTAATGCTGCGGTCTCTTCGGTCGTCATTCCTTTGAGGTAGACAGCCATTAGCCATGCAGATATTTGATAGTCGGGAAGGTCTCCATTGGTAATTCCTTGAACCCAAGTTTGGATATCTTTAGAGGAATGTGATTTTCCATCGCGTTTTTCTTCAATAAACCATTGTGGAATCATAGTGACCTCCTCATGCATGGATCTAT
>JAUNQZ010000167.1 GCA_030535915.1 bacterium | reverse complement strand
CAAAAAGCGTTCGCAAAGGGCTCTCGCCCAACCCTTTTTCAGCGTCCCTTTCACAGCCTTCCAAGCCGTCTCATCCAATGACGGAGACATCCACCATCAAAGATGCTTCGGTGCCTACTTCTACCACAAAAACGCAAAAGCTGCAGCGTCAGCCTGTCAGCACGAAGTGCGTTGCGAACAAGATGAACGTCTTTACGGTGAAAGAACACTTAAAGGTAACCATTTCAACGCTCCTTCTGAAACGTACAGCGGCGGAATATGGATGCACACCAACGCATCTGTGGCGCGTCTTACGCAAGTCAAAACAGTCCTCTAAACTGCTGCTCTGGCTCACTGATAACCACCCCGAGTTGTTAACCGCAAAGACGCAAAAGAGAGAGGATGCAAAAAGCGTCCGAGACACTTTTTCATCCTCTCTTTCTCACAGCTCGCTACGCTCGAAAGAATTAAAACAATGATTGATGTATTTATCACAAAACCCAAAGGGGCGCTGAAAATCTGTCAGCGCGAAGCGCATTGCGGACAGATTTTGCAGCGCACCATTTTGCGTCTTTGCGGTAAACAAGAAAAACAAGGAATTCTCTTATGTCTATGATGAAAATGAATTATCGTGCCTCTGCTTTGCCAGCCTTAAGCATTTGTGGCAAGTATGATGGCGATGTCTACACCAACAATGGCACCGATGCTACCGATGCCATCACGAACGGTATCCTCCAACACAAACTCTTGGCTTCGTTGATTACCGGTAAGGAAGACAAAACCCTTCCACTGACGGTTTCGGCGTACAAGAGTGTTTTAAAAGCCTTCCACAAAATCACCGCGGTCATTGTTCGTTATGCACCCGATGCGATGGTGAAGAGTGAAGTCGAAATCACCGGTTTTGATGGTCGTGGCGTGGCCGATGTCGTGGCGTGGGATGGTCGCAAGCAAGTCTTGATTGTGATCGATTATAAGTCCCACGAATCGCTCAAAAATTATGCCCCGCAGGTGAAGTGGTATGCCGAACGTTGGTTGGAGCAAACCCAACACAAAAAGCATGTAAAGCGCATCTACACAGGGGTTCTCTTTGGCGATACCCAACATCTGCAGATGGAAGAACTCCTGCCGCAGGAATTGTCCTCTGATCTCTCAAAGATTATGGCGCTCGTGAGTACCAATGAACGCAAGGGGGTCTGTCAACCCTCTGCGTGGTGTGCGCAGTGCCGTAAACGCGGGAAATGCAAGGCGGCGAGCGATGAAATCAACCGTGTGTCGGAAGACCTGCAGCCGATTGTCAAGGTTGAACTTTCCACCACCGAAGTAGCCGAAAAACTCAACGCTGCAAGTGAAGCCGAGAAGCGGATTCGTGAACTGAAAGCCTATGCAAAGGAACTCTTAGAAGCGGGTGAAGAAATCGTTGATTCGACGCGCTCTTATGGGTACACGTTGCAACGGATTACAAACTTCAGCATCGATTTTGTTTCGGCCTACACCCACTTCGCTAAGAATGAAACGCTGCTGGAGAAATTCTTAGAGAAACTCACCATCTCAAAGGTGGATGTTGAAACCCTCCTCCAAGAAGAATTCCCGGACGATGCCAAGCGGCGTTCCCAGACCTTAAAAAGTCTCTTGAGCGAACCCACCCCCAGCACACGCCTCAAACGCTATTTAGTTTAACCACGGAAGACACGGAAAACACGGAAAGTTTTGGATGCGGCTCGCTGCGCTCGGTATTTTAGTAGAGGGTTTTAGTAGTAGACCCGGTCTATGGATTGACTCGTCTATT
>JAUNQZ010000008.1 GCA_030535915.1 bacterium | reverse complement strand
TTTACCCGGATATTGCGGTGAATCTCGGTTATCTTAAGAACCAACTTGTGATTCGCTTTTTTAGTTGGATGGAGCGTTTTATTTATCGCCATGCCGCCGCGGTGACATCGATTACTCCAGCGATGTGTGAGAAAATAAAAGGGCGTGTTCCTCAAGAGAAAGTACATCTTATTGCGAACTTTGTCGACCTCCCAAAGGACGCAGAGATGGTGATGTCGTACCCACATAAAGAATTGGTGATTACTTATGCGGGAAATATGGGTGTGCCACAAAACCTTGGCTTGTTGGTTGAAGCGGTTGCAACACTTGAAGAGGTAAAAGTTTGGTTCGTTGGTGAAGGTGGCGATAAACAACGATTAATGGACCGAGCGAAAGAGCTAAATATCTTTGGCACTAAAGTTATTTTTGAAGATTATAAACCAATAAGTGCAATGCCACAAATTTATGCAGACAGTGATCTCTTTTATGTGGCACAAGATCCAAAGGCGTGTTCGGATGGCATTCCCTCAAAACTTTATCGAATCCTTGGTAATAAAAAGCCCCTTCTTGCAGTGACGGGTGAAGCCTCCGATATGGCTCAATTCGTACGAGAGACGGGTGGGGGATATGTCGTTGGCGATTTTAATGTAGAGACATTGCGTCAAGTGATACTCGAAGCACAGCAGTCGCGTGAAAAACTTTCTCAAATGGCCGAGAAGGGGTATGCTTATGTTGCGCATCATATGTCTCGTCAAACGATTTCTGCACAGTATGCGAGATTGTTAGAATCACTTGTTGAGAAAGGACGGTAATTGTATGCGAATTGTTCAAATACTTCCTTCATTAGATGATGGCGGTGTTGAGCGTGGCACGGTCGACAGTAATCGTCTTTATATTGCCGCAGGACATGAAAGTTGGGTGATTTCCGCTGGTGGAAAACGCGTGAGTGAAATTGAACGCGATGGAGGTCACCATGTGACAGTGGATGTGAAGAGTAAAAATCCACTAACGGCCTATTTTCGAATGCGAGCATTACGCAAGGCTTTGCGTAAAATTCAACCAGACATTATTCATTTCCGCAGTCGCGTGCCGGGTTGGTTGACGCTTTGGGCTAACCGTGCAAAAGATCTTCGCATCCCAACGGTTTCTACACTCCATGGATTAAATCATCCGTGTTTTTATAGTAGCGTGATGATGCGAGCAAATAAAGTAATTGCGGTCTCAACGGTTGGCAAACAGTTTATTGAGACCAATTATCCATGGGTGCCAGCTGAACGCATTCATATTATCCCACGAGGTGTTGAGGTCGATCTCTTTGACCCCTCAAAGGTTAACACCGCATGGATGACAGCATTTAAACAACAGTATGGACTTGAAGGAAAGTTTATTGCCACTGCGATTGGGCGAGTTTCTTCGCTCAAAGGTATTGACACCTTGGTTGCGGCGATGGGCTTGCTAAAGGAGCGTTTGCCGAATGCCGTTGCCCTTGTGGTTGGTGGTCCACAGAAAAATCAAGAACATGTCTTTGATGATTTACATGCTCAAGCAAAAACATTAGGCGTTGAGGATCGTGTGCTACTTGTCGGTAGTCAAAAACACATTCCAGAGATTGCGGCATTATCCGATGTTGTTTGTTCTTGTAATGTACGAAAGCCTGAAAGCTTCGGGCGTACGGTGGCTGAAGCGCTTGCAATGGGAACCCCTGTAATTGCTGCAGCACATGGTGGAGTCCTTGATATTATCCGAGATGGTCAGGAGGGCATCCTTTATCCTCCAGGAGATGCAACGGCGCTCGCGCAGGCGATTGAAACAGTTGCTTCAACCTCTTATACGGGCTTGCGTCAGCACATCCTTAATCACTTTACTGCAGAACGCATGGTAACAGCCACATTGGCGATTTATGAAAACATTTTACAGACGGAATTAAATCAGTGACCGGGCTCGCGCGTTGCCCTTTTCACTAAAAAGACACATTAAAGGAGATTGTCATGTCTGAACACGAACATTGCCCTGATAAACGCCCTGATTGGGACACTTACTTTATGTCGATTGCAAAGGTTGTGGCAACGCGTGCGAATTGTTCGCGTCGTCGTGTGGCTGCTGTTATTGTTGCAGATCGTCGTATTATTTCAACTGGCTACAATGGCACACCGCGTGGTATCACAAATTGTTTCGAGGGTGGTTGTCCGCGTTGCTCTGGTACGGCAAAGAGCGGGACCTCACTTGAAGAATGTCTTTGCGTCCATGCAGAACAAAACGCCATTTGTCAAGCCGCCTATTATGGTATTCGATTGGCAGATGCGACCATCTATGTTACATTAACGCCTTGTTTAACTTGTGCGAAGTTAATTGTTAACTCGGGCATTAAAGAAGTTGTTTATGATGGCGAGTATCATTTTGATGAACAAACACGCAAACTTTTTGCAGATGCAAATGTTGTTTGTCGTCGCTATCACCCCCCTGTAGAAGAAGTTTAAGCTGTGATGACTTTGTTGAAATATGGATGTCTTGTGATGGTGGGAGTTTCCCTTTGTGGAAATCTCCTCGCTCAAGCAACATTAATACCTATTACAAGTGATCTTTCGCAACAGAATACGAAACAAACGCGTGCATCTGTTCCATCGCCAATGCTTTCTGCACATGGGAAAATTTCAGTGGGGTGTCATTCTGCAGAGCGCGCTGATTATCGGTGGCCAATTCTTAAGTTCGCGGATACAACGATGACGAATTTTGAGAAATCGTTTGTCCCTGTGGGCTCAATAGATTCTCCACTCTATATTGCAATTGGCATTTCAACGGATGATAAAGATACGCATGTAACGCGTAGAGTGTTGCGAATCGGATCGAGTTTCTCTCAACTAGTGGTTGGGGTGCCAAATCCAGATGCTGTTGATTTAGACCTCTTGCGTGTTTCCATCGTTGAAGCGTTGTTGCGTGAAACTTGTCGAACGCAAAAAGGACAATATGCTCATTTCGCATGGCCGCGTTGGTTTGTTAAAGGCATGACCTACGCTTCGTTTGGAACGGTGTGGAAGGCTCAAGCGTACGAAGTTGTTTATCAGGAATATGAAGCAGGAACATTACCAACGCTTGAATCTCTCTTTAACGATGAAGAGGTTTCCATTTCTGATGAAGCCGCCGCATTCTTCGCGATGTGGGTAATGGAGTCCGCTTCAAAAGAAGAGCGTCGCCAACGTATTGCTGCAGCATGGACACCAGAAGAGATGCTAGGAGTCCCTCTGACGGAAGTGAAAGAGTCTGCTTGGCTGTCATGGATTGAGCAACAATCATCAACGGTTTTTGTGCCAGGGTCGATTACGGCTCGACACTTTGAGCGGTGGCACGCAACATTGGTCGCGCCAACAACGCGAGACGAAGTCCTTCGTCTTACAGATTACCTCACAAAAAGTACAATTGGGCGTCCGCAACTTTTTCGTGATTTAACCGTGCTTTATCTTGAGGCTTACCTTGCATGGTTGCAAAATGGCGATGAAGCTTATGCAGAAAAGCGCCAAAAAGCAGATGAAGCGGCACAAATTTTAAAAGATCATTTAACTCGTAACCCCATTCTTGTGGATGAGGCAACTTCGCCTTACACAGGAGTAGAAGGATGGCAACCCCCAAATGAAATCAAATGACACAGCTACAACGGTCGGGAAAATTAATCCAGATGTACTCGCCTTTACAGAAGGAAAAGATCCTGTTTTAGATCTTGCATTGGCAGTTTCAGATTGCATTGGGACGGCAGCACATGTCACAATGCTTTCGAAGATGGATTATCAGCCAACGCTGTTCACGGAAGAACAACGCATTCAAGTGATTCGTGCGCTTCGTGACATTATTGAAGAAGCTCGTCGCGGGGAGTTTACGATTACTGCCGCGGACCAAGATGTTCACTTGGCCGTGGAGCGGCGTCTGACAGAACGCCTTGGTGACCTTGGCAAAAAAGTGCACACTTGTCGTAGTCGTAATGATCAGGTGGCGGTCGATATTCGTTTGCATATTCGTGAAGAACTTAATGCAATGCAAATCGAACTCGCGGAACTCGCAAAAGCCTTGTTAAAGGTCGCAAAAGTTCATAAAAATATTCCACTTGTGGGGCGTACGCATTTACAACCCGCTATGCCAAGTAGTGTTGGGATGTGGGCAAGTGGTTATGCGGAAATGTTGTTGGATGATGTTTATCTTTTGGAGGCCGCGGCAAAGACGAATAATCTGTGCCCGTTAGGGTCTGCTGCTGGTTATGGTGTGCCATTGCCAATTGATCGTGCTTTGACCGCAAAACTTTTGGCCTTTGATCGTCCGCATCATAATGTTTTTTATGCCTCTTGTGCACGCGGTAAAGACGAAGCGGTCCTTCTTTCGGCATGCACACAAGTGATGTTGTCATTATCTCGCCTTGCAGAAGATCTCATTCTCTTCTCAATGCCAGAGTTTCGTTACTTCACATTGCCGCGCGAACTTTGTACGGGTTCGTCTATTATGCCGCAAAAGTATAATCCAGATGTGCTTGAATTAATTCGAGCAAAGGCGGGGCTTGTCCAAGGTTACGCAACGGCAGCGAATACAATTTTAAAGGCAATGCCTGGCGGTTATAATCGCGATTTGCAAGACACGAAGGAACTTTATATGGAAGGCCTTCGTGTTACACGAACTTCTTTGCGTATTATGACATTGATGGCCAACCAATTACAAGTGAATTCAGATATGTGCCGTGCGGCGTTTGCTGAACCTGGCGTGTTTGCAACCGATCGTGCACTTGAACTTGTAGCGAGTGGGATGCCTTTCCGTGATGCTTATCATCAAGTTCGAGATCATTTGGAAGATTTGCGAGGGATGGATCCAGATGTCGTCATCGCTCAAAAGACTCATCTTGGCGGCACGGCTGGCCTTGATTTTGACTATTTGGATGCACGAGCAAATGAAGTCCAAGAGAATGCACGCGTTGCACAAGCACGCGTGGATGCTGCAATTACAGAATTGCTTGACATAGAGTAACCGCTTGTAGTACACTAACTGATAGAGCGGAAGGAGCGTGCGAGTAATGAAATTTGTTCATTTCATACAATATCTTATTGTGGTGGGATTTTGGTATCTTTACCGTTTGATTCCACTTCGCTATGCTTATCGTTTCGGGAGTGGATTTGGCAAGTTATGCTACTTCCTTGGGTCGGCGTCGCGCCGTGTGAAAGTTACACGCGACAACCTTATTATTACAGGTATCGCAAAGACGCAAAAAGAAGCCAACGCGATTGCACGAGCCTCATGGGGTCATTTTTTCGGCCATGTGTTTGAAGCGTTTCGTGCCGTGGGAGTTGTGACGCATGAGAACTGGCGTCAATATGTCGAGCTTGATCTTTCGCCTGCCGCAGAAAAATTACTCTTCTCCGCGGAGCGCCCCGTTATTCTTGCAACTGGACACTTAGGTGCTTGGGAGGCAGGTATTGTTGCTATTTCAAGTGCTCGACCTTTCTTTGCTGTTGCTCGTTTGATGGACAACCCTTACTTGCAACGCTTCTTGGATAAACATAACTTTCGTTGTGGTGCGACCATTATTCCTAAACGAAATGGCTTTACGGCTAAAGCGATGCATCAGTGGTTAGACTCCAATGGGGCATTAACGATTTTGTTTGACCAATTTTCAAGTCGTGGCGCTAAGGTTAAGTTCTTTGGCCATGTTGTGCCGGCTTATACCTCGCCGGTTCGTATTCACCTTCGAAGCCATGCGCCCCTCCTTGTGGGAGGTTTTTTGCGTACAGGGCATATGAAGTATAAGCTTATTGTTGTGGGTGAACCTATCGAATATGTAGAGGGGGATGTTTCTGAAGAACGCATCCAACAACTTACAGCCGAACTCATCGCGCGTCTTGAAAAAGTTATTCTTCAAGCTCCTGAACAGTATTTATGGATGCATCGCCGTTGGCGTAATATTCCAGTTCCGGAAGTTCCTAAGAAGTAAGAAGTAAGAAGTTATTTATGAGTTGGTACACGCCTGCAGATGAAGCTCACATGCGTCGTGAACGGGAGCGTGCACGCGCACTTCGCAAATCGTCATGGTGGCAATCGCAGTTGGCTCAAGGCGTAT
This sequence comes from bacterium, assembly GCA_030535915.1. Taxonomy (GTDB): domain Bacteria; phylum Verrucomicrobiota; class Kiritimatiellia; order RFP12; family DVOR01; genus Spyradenecus. Next base: position 21,949 of record JAUNQZ010000008.1, on the reverse strand, counting down.
GCCATTATTGTAAGGGGCATTTTTCGGCAGATGAATTGACTATGGATCATATTATTCCTGTAGCACGCGGTGGAACCTCAGACAAGTCCAATGTCGTTCCGGCATGTTTTGCCTGTAATCAATCAAAGGCCGCACAAACGCCCGCAGAGCAAATTTTAGAAACACTTGATTTCCCAGAAGAGGATCTTGAAGATCTTTATTGGGCGACACAAACAGAGGGAACGCGTTAAATGCATTGGGTGGATTGGCTGCTGGTTGCAATTCCGATTATTGTGGTTACACTGCTGGGGCTTCGTGCGCAACGTCATGTGCATGGCGTTGCTGATTTTCTTTCTGCCGGGCGTGTGGCGGGTCGTTATGTGTTGAGTGTTTCATCGGGCATGGCCGGCATGGGTTTGATTACCCTGCTTGCATTTATGGAACTGTATTATAAGACGGGAATGACGGTTGCCTTTTGGGAAATGCTCAAGTTGCCGTTTATTTTCTTTATTTCGATGACGGGGTTTTGCACGTATCGGTTTAGAGAGACGCGTGCGATGACGATGGGGCAATTCTTTGAGATGCGTTATGGTCGGAGGTTTCGTCTTACGGCGGCGGTGATTCAATCCGCGGCGGGCATCATTAACTATGCCATCTTCCCCGCGGTCGGCGCGCGATTTTTGGTGTGGTATATGGATTTGCCGCCCGAGTTCCTCGGCGCGCCAACGGCGATGTGGGTGATGGCGTGCTTTTTGTCGTTTGCGGTGATGGTGGCAATGATGGGCGGGCAAGTGACGGTGATGGTTACCGACTGCGTTCAAGGGCTTTTTTCCTATCCGATGTTTTTGGCATTGATTCTCTTTTTCTTTCTTCGCTTTGATTGGTTTACAGACGTCGTGCCGACCCTTTGGACAGGCGGTCAGGCAACGGTTGAAGCGGGACGCAGTTTCCTTAACCCTTTGAATAGTTATAAGCTCGACACGTTTAACCTCTTCTATGTCTTTGTTGGCATTTTTGGAATGTTTATTGGCCACATGACGTGGGCGGGAACCTCGGGATATAATTGTTCCGCGCGCAATCCGCATGAATCCAAGATGGGCGGGCTCTTAGGTCGTTGGCGGGAAAGTTTTACAACGTTCATGTATGTGCTATTGGCGATTTTTGCCTTTACCTTTATGCGCAATGCAACGTTTAATGATGAAGGCGCAAGTTGTGTGCGAGAAACGGTTGCGGCGCATGCCGCTGCAGAGGTGATGAGCCATCGCATGGAAGAACGGTCACCGCCGCAGGTTGTCGCGCCGTATGTGGTGACTTCGCCAGATATTTTGCCGCCACCTGCAGATTTTACAAAGGAAGAGACGCGCAGCTATGAGAGTATCGTGCGTCAAATGACACCGCCGATGGCCTTGCGTCAAATGTTGCCCGTGGGATTGGTCGGGATTTTTTGCGTGTTGTGCATCTTCTTGCTTGTGAGTACGGATACGACTTATCTTCATTCGTGGGGAACGATTCTTGTGCAGGATCTGGTGATGCCGCTGCTTCGTCGCCCGCTTTCTCCCAAGGTGCAAATTTGGATTTTACGCAGTGCGATTTTGCTTGTGGCGGTAATCGCGTTTGTCTTTAGTACGACCTTTGCTCAATTTGACTTTATTATTATGTTCTTCCAAGTGACCGGTGCGCTTTGGGCCGGCGCGGGCGCAGTGATTACCCTCGGGCTCTATTGGTCGCGCGGAACGCGGCAAGGCGCCTTTGCCGCACTTTTTGTTGGTGCGGGTATCGCTTTATCGGGGTGGCTTTTGCAAATGACATGGCCAACGGTTGTCTATCCATTCCTTGAAGCACAAGGATGGGCTGGGGGTGTACAAGCTTTTTGTCACAGTGTGACAGAGGGAACCCATCACCTTTTGAATTGGAGTCCTGCAGATTTCGCCAAAGATTGCCCTGTGAAGTCAACGGAAATTCTTTTTGCAACGAATATCTTCTCGTTATTATCTTACATTGTGGTTTCACTTTTCACCTGTAAGCGACCCTTCCCCATGGACAAGTTGTTGCATCGTGGAAAGTGGGCTATCGCGAGTGATGCTGTTGAAACACAAGACCCCTCTAGTCAAACAAAACATGGCCTCTATCACTTCTTCAAATATCGTATTCTTGGCATTGACGAAGCTTATACAAAAGGCGATAAATGCATTGCGTGGGGCGCGTGGTTATGGACCTTTGTTGGTTACTTTGCCTGTGGGTTTATAGGTGTATTGATTTGGAATGTTTTCTCGCCTTGGGGAATTTTCGGTTGGGGGCTCTATAGTTTTATCACGATTTTTCTTGGCGCGACCTTTCTTGGAATACTTTTTACATTTTGGTTTGGATGGTGTGGCATTCGAGATTTGCGTCAACTCTTTCGTGATTTGGCAGCACGACAAGAGGATGTCACCGATGATGGACATGTGGATGCATTGGAAGAACCGGTTCCACGCGATTAACCTTTTTTAGGATTGGAGAGAGTGATGGCGAAAAACCCTATTATTTCTTCTGTGGGGAAGTTCCCTCGCGAGACGCTTCGTGCTGCAATGGATGTAGCTGTTGCACAAACTTCGGCAACAAAACCATTCATGAAGTTCAATGTGCAAGGTGCATGGCATACGCGGACCTATCATGAAACGCAAACGCGTATCCAACGCTTCTCTGCATGGTTAAAGCAAGCAGGCGTTAAAGCACGAGAGACGCGAGTGGCATTGATTTTGCCGAATATGCCAGAATGGTGTGAAATTCATCTCGCCATTTGTGGAATGTCGGCAATCGTGGTACATGTGGATCCCAAACTCACTGCCGCCGAAACTGAACACATCCTTGCCGATGCGGGAGCATCAATAGCCATTATTACAGCTACACATGTACCAATGATGGAGGCGATTAAAGGAAAACTTCCAGAATTGAAGTCATTAGTTATGGTAGGCCTGCCATCTAAAACGCCACCCTCATTACCAACAGTTGATTTCGAGGTTGCAATCGCATCCATTGATGATGCTACAGCAACGGCACATTGGGCTGATTCGACATTGGAGCCAACCGAAGACGATACTTGTGCTTTGCTTTACACAAGTGGTACTACCGGCAAACCTAAGGGAGCAATGCTTTCGCATCGTAATTTTATCTCAGATGCGATTGGAACACTAGATTCTATTCATCAATTTTGTACCCCAGAGGACAACTTCTTTGTGGTGCTCCCTCTTTTTCATGCCTTCTCGTTTACGGCGAACTTTCTTGTGGCGGTCTGTGCACAGGCAACATTAAGTTTCCCTCGCTCGTTGCGAACATTGACGGATGACTTTATAAACTGTCAACCGACAGTTTTTATGTGCGTACCATTAATGGCGGCAAAACTGTATGGTCGCCTCTTAAGCAAAATCCAAAAGCGTTTTTGGCCCAACCTTATTCTTAAATGTTTTCCCAAAATCATTGGGAAGAGTATTCGAGAGGCCTTGGGTGGAAAGATTCGCTTGATGGTTGTGGGTGGCGCTAAACCTGATGCATATGTAATGCGAGGCTTTAATCGTATGGGATTGGCAATGGTGGAAGGATACGGCCTTACCGAGTGCGCTCCAATTGTCACTCTCAATCCGCCTCATATGCTTCGCATTGGTTCCATTGGTCCCACAATTCAACGCCTTGAAGCGCGTATCGCAAACCCCAACGAACAGGGTGTTGGCGAACTTCATGTGCGTGGCCCTATGACCTTCCAGGGCTATTGGGGAAATCCCGAGGCGACAGCGGAGGCGTACGATGGGAAATGGCTTAAGACGGGTGATTTAGCATTCATGGACAAGGCTGGTTATATTACCATTTGTGGCCGAGCAAAGGCATTGATTGTCAATCGTGAGGGTAAAAATATTTATCCTGAAGAAATTGAACAAGTCGTGAAACGCCACCCTCTCGTTGGAACTGTTATCGCTCTCGCGTTTCATGAGAAAGATGAAGAGGGAGAAAAGGTCGGACTTATCGTTGCGCCTAATGAAGAATATGTGCGGACGACCTATCCAGAGGCGACTCCTGAAAAAATTGAATCCATCTTAAAAGCTGCCGTGCGTGAACAATGTGCAGATCTCGCAGCATACAAGCATCCGCGTAAAGTCATAGTCTCGCATACTCCACTTGAGTTGACTTCTACACAAAAGGTCCGTCGCGGGGTCTATGCCGGAACCTTGGATGAAAAATAAATTCTTTCGCTTAAGGGGTTTTTAATGTCCCCGTAAAAAAAAGTGTATTTTTCAATAACATTGTGATATAATAGAAATAAGCGTTGGGAAACATCGCAAGATTAACAACAAAGGAGTTACTTATGAGTGGTATTTTTAAAGCTTATGATATTCGTGGTATCTATGGCCAAGATTTGACAGAAGATATCGCCTATGCTATTGGTAAGGCTTACATCACCTTTACTGGCGCAAAGAAGGTCGTCTTAGGGCGCGACTGTCGTCCACATTCGATTCCCTTGCAAGCGGCGCTTGCGCGCGGCATTACAGAGCTCGGCGCAGATGTCATTGACATTGGGCTTTGTTCGACGCCGATGAATTATTATGCGAATGGTTCGCTCGGCGCGGAAGGATCCATCATGATTACCGCTTCGCACAATCCTGCCGAATGGAATGGCTTCAAGCTCTGCCGTGCCTCTGCCGTGCCGATTTCGGGCGCAACAGGTATTGCTGATATTGAAAAGATTGTGGCCGAAGGTGCCTATGCTCCTGTAGCAGCTACCCCTGGCACTATCACGACACACGATATCCTTCCCGCTTATCGTGAACACATCAAGCCCTATATGAATTTCGGTCGTCGCCCTAAACTCGCCATCGACTATGCCAACGGCATGGGTATCCCCGAAGCTGAAACCTTCAAGGATGCTATTGACCAGACCGCACTCTTTGGTGATATTGATGGCGCATTTCCGAACCACGAAGCGAATCCTCTCCATCATGCAACCTTGGTCGACCTCCAAAAGACGGTTCGTGAAGGTCAGTATGACTTTGGCGTGGCATTCGATGGTGACGCGGACCGTGCAGGCTTCATTGATGAAAAGGGTGATATCATTCCTATGGATCTTATCACCGCACTCATCGCTCAAGATGTGCTCTCGCGTGAAAAAGGTGTCATTTACTATGATTTGCGTTCTTCTCGTGTTGTGAAGGAAGTCATTGAAGCCGCTGGTGGTACTCCGATGATGAGTCGTGTGGGTCACGCCTTCATCAAATCGCAGATGCGTGAACACAAAGCAATCTTCGCAGGCGAACTCTCGGGGCATTACTACTTCCGTGACAACTATGTTGCAGAATCCTCCTCGATGGCAGTGATTGCGCTCTGCAATATTGTAACCCGCGCAGGTAAGCCTCTTTCTGAACTTATCGCACCGCTTCGAAAGTACTGGTGCTCGGGTGAAATCAACACCACCGTCTCTCGTGACCCGCAGGAAATCTTGGCTGAAATTAAGACCAAGTATGCCGATAGCAATGTTTTTGAGTTGGATGGTGTCAGCGTTGAAAATCCCACTTGGTGGTTCAATGTTCGTTGCTCGAATACCGAGCCACTCGTCCGCCTCAACCTCGAAAGTACCGCAAGCCTCGAGGAAATGGAAGCCAAGCGTGACGAAGTGCTCGCGATTATTCGTAGTTAATCCATTGGACAAGATAGATGCTCATCGTTCAACGCGATGGGCATCTCCCTTTTTATCTTTAAGACTTAGACTCTAATAGTAAGGATATTCTCATGCTCAATCAAGCTGTCTATGATGAATTACTCCAAAAGTATAAAGCACATTATGGTAAAGACCCTGCAATCGTAGCCTATGCTCCCGGTCGCATTGAAGTCCTTGGTAATCATACCGACTATAACGAAGGTTATGTCTTCTCTGCAGCCATTAACTACGGTACATTCTTCGCCATTGCTCCCAATGATAAGGGCGTTAACCGCATCGTTGCTGGCGATTTGATGCATGAAGTCGCCTATCCGCTTACAGATGCAAAGCCTGTTGAAAAGGACACATGGGCGAACTATGTTATCGGTACGACTATGGGGCTTAATGCTCTTCAGCCTCAAACAGCAGGTTTCGATGCAATGTTTCTCGGTAACATTCCATTAGGCATGGGGCTCTCCTCGTCTGCAGCGCTCGAAATGTGTACAGCAAAGGCCATTTGTGCACTCTACAATATTGATGCCGACCAAGTGACCTTGGCGAAAGTCGGCCAAGCTGCAGAGCACCACTATGCTGGTTGTCCTTGTGGTCTCCTCGACCAAATTTCTTCGCTTTGCGGTGAAGACGGCAAGCTCGTAAAGACAGATTTTCGTTCGCTTAAGATTGAAACCATAGATGTCGGTAATGATGTTTGCCTCTTGATGTGCAATCCTCACGCACGCCATGCACTCGTGGATGGTCAGTATGCCTCTCGTCGTCAAGCTTGTGAAAGTGCCGTTGGTTATTTTGCAGAAAAGCTCGCCACTCCCGTGACGGCATTGCGCGATGTGACCCTTGCAAATTGGGTCGCGTACCAAAGTGGTCTTGATCCCATCGTTGCGAAACGCATCGCTCACCCTATTGGTGAATCGGAACGCGTCCTCCAGGGCGCGGACTACCTCGCCAAGGGAGATCTCATCGCCTTTGGTCAACTTCTCTTCGATTCTCACGAATCATCGCGTACACTCTTTGAAAACTCTTGCGAAGAACTTGATAATGTGGTCGCGATTACTAAAACCATTCCTGGCGTTCTTGGTGCACGCATCTCGGGTGGCGGCTTCGGTGGTTCTGCGGTGGTCCTCGTTAAGACTGATGCCGCCGATGCTGCTGCAGTTGCTATTGCTGAGGCTTATAAGGCTAAGACTGGTGCGACTTGTGATGTCACCCGTATTCAACCCAGTCAAGGAGCTTGCATTGTCAAGTAATCCTTTAAGGGGCATGCTTCGACATAAAAGAGCTTTTGGGAATCCAAAGGCTCTTTTCTTTTATCCTCTCAAAAGAGGGGCAGGGGAGGTCTCTCTTGTCTCCATTTTTAGAAATACCTTTCTTTTCGCTATACACCTTTTAAAAAATATGTTATTATTATAGGTATGAAAAAGATTTTATTTTTCTTTGTGTGTGTAATGTCGATGTTTGCCTTTGGGCAGTCGATGGATAGAGGCGCTCGTGGCGAACGCATCCCATGGATGAACAATGAGGAATTGCGTTGGTTAGACGCGGCGCTCTATGATTCTGGCTTTATGTTTAATGACCGTGTTCGCACGGCCTATTACGACTATTGCATGCAACTTGTGGCAGAGGATTTGAAGTTCAATGAGGAGACCTGGGAATGGCTCAATGATCACCCGGCGGTCTTCAACGCGACCTTTGCCTTGGAATTTCCGCCGAATCCAAATGTGATTCATAATTTTGTTAAACTCGCGAAGCTCGTTGGGCCTTATTACGCAGAAAAGTACCAACAACTCCTCATTGCTTTTGCGGTAAAGTATCGCCATGAAAAGATCCTTGATGGCGCAATGGTGACCGATCGCTATGGTTCGATCACGAGCCGTAACCTTACGTGGGATCCTGCCCGTAAAGCACAACTCGAGCAAGAAGTCAATGCACGGCATGGTTGGGCCGTTAATCATGATATTGACTTTGATGAAAAGAATTACGCCTATGCGCCTTCTGGTAAACTCTTCCCTGATCAACAAATCCTTCGTGATTGGGATGCGCGCCTAGATGGAAAATTTAAGCTCACCGATGCCAACGCTCTCAAGGTTGTTGATTGGTTAAAGGCGAATCCAAAGACGCAAATTTACGAAATCATGTCGCTCGACCAGGGAAGGTTCAAAAATAAGACCGGCCTGGATATGAATCCCAAATCATTGCCGTGGGATACCATTGCACATGTGGCGCATCGTTATCCGCCGCGAATGGAAGGCCCCATCGTTGCGAACCTCTGCTTGCGTATCCAACGTTACGAAGAGCGTGGTGCGGAGAAGTCCGAGCTCTTCCCGCTCTCGCGTGCGCCGTGGCCATTGTTGCTTCTCTTAACGCAGCAGGACCCGATTGACGAGTCGACCTATTGGTGGAACTACTACAAAGGCAAAGGGAATGTGCCGGGCTATGCGACCTATTCCTTTGACTACACCAAGCCGGAGATTCGTTATCATGACGGCGTGTGGCATCCCGATGCGACACCGCGAATTCTCGTTGATGGTGGCGTTTGCGGTCGCCTTTCGACGATGGCGGAGTTTGCGCAGCGCTCGATTGGAACGCCGGCGCAGGGCATGGGTCAACCCGGCCATCGTGCGTTTATGACCTATACCTTCAAGAATGGTAAATATCAAACCGAACTCCACCATTCGGTCAATACGATTGATGTGTCTACGGTCGGTTGGCATCTCCCACCCATTTATGGTCCGACGACAGATCCCGAGACAAAGGAAACAACCTTCCGCAAAATGCTCCCGAATAATTCGGACGCGTCGATGCGTGACAATGTGCGTTGGCATATCGGTCTCTGTGAAGCAATGAATATCGGCCTTGTGAATTGGGAGAATTCGCGCATGGCACTCCATATTCTCGATATGTATGATGAGGTCGGCGTTTCAAATAACCAAGCCGAAGCAATGTTACGTTCTGCAATGTTGCAAAATATCGCGAATACCGATGCGGTCTTTCGCTTGGCGAAAGTGCGTAAGTCGGGAAAGAATTCCGCCCGCCGAATTGAAGACCTCATGCAGGGCTTCGCTAATATGTTCGTTGCCGTTGAGGAAGGTTGCACCAATGATAAACCCCTCGCATTAAATACCAATTTCGGTGACACACAAGCCGGCGCCGACCTCTCGGCACTCTTGCGGTCCAACTTCGCCCAGACCATTCGAAATACCAAAAAGGTGAAAAATGAATGGGCACTCTTCGTACGCCAGGCCATCTTCTTGGGCGCGTTCACCAATATCCCCGATATCACGGATGAACAATACCTCCCGAAGAATCGTGGCCGCGCCGGATGGAACGAAGACAAAAATGCCTACGCTAAAGTCGTGGAGAATGAACTCAAGTACCAAAAGAAACTCGCAAATTCTCCGTTCTTAGCCGAGGTGACTCGTTTGAATGATAAGTATGAGAAAGTCCGTCTCCAAAAGGTGAACGAAGGTCGCGTCAATATTAAAGAACAACGCGCCCGACGTGAAGCCGAGGAAGGCGCTTGGTAATCTCATCACGCTTCTAAAGCATCGGTTGTCGAAACATGTTCTTTTTTCGTCGTAACAAAACTAAGCCTTTAATCGTCCCCCGAAACGAACACACACTCTCGCGTCGCGATATTGATTCCGATGCGCTCAAGGTTTTGTATCGTCTCTCTTCATTAAGCCACGAAGCTTATCTCGTTGGCGGTAGCGTCCGAGACCTCCTCCTCGGTCGTAAACCCAAAGACTTCGATGTCGGCACGGATGCCCGACCCAACGAAATTAAACGCATTTTCCGCAATTGCTTCCTCGTCGGTCGTCGCTTCCGTCTCGCCCATATCGTCTTCGGTAAAAAGGTCATCGAAACCGCAACCTTCCGCAAAGCGCCCGATGCGAATGCCGTCCAGGACGAACACGGTCTTTATCAATACGAAGATAATACGTTCGGCACTCCATGTGAAGATGCTCATCGCCGGGACTTTACTGTGAATGGACTCTTCTACGATATTCGAACCTTCTCCATTATCGACTATGTCGGCGGTTTAAAAGATTTGAAAACGAAGACCATTCGTTCGATTGGCGATCCCGCTATTCGTTTCCGCGAAGATCCCGTCCGCATGATGCGCGCCGTCCGCTTCGCCGCAAAACTCGATTTCAATATCGCCACCTCCGACTGGAAGGCGATGAAACGTTATGCCCACGAATTGCCAAACGCTTCCCTCTCGCGTCTCGCTGAAGAAATTCTTCGCCTTTTCGTAAAGGGTGCCACGTGTCGTTCCATTCAACTCGCTTACGAGGGCGGACTCATTGAAGCGCTTCTCCCTTCTTTGGCAGACTGGCTCAATGCTTCTAACGTTCACCAACAAGCAACTTGGGAAACCCTCGAGAAACTTGATGCCCTCGCGACAAAACACGATATCTCCCCTGCGATTGCTTTCACTGCTCTCTACTGGGCAATGATTCAAGCGCAACTTCCTGAAAAACCCAAAGGACAATCCCGCCGCGTGAACGAACGCTACCAACGTCGCCTCGCCGCACAAGAGGTCCTTACCCCCGTGGTCAAACACTACCGACTCCCTCGAGCCGTGTGGATGACCGCCGTTGACGTTGTTGAACTCGCCCCCCGCTTCCTTAACCCTCCACAAAAAGGCGTTCGCCGAGATATCCGCTTCGCAACCTATGGCGTTTTCAAAGAAGCCCTCCAATGGGGTTTGCTCATGTCTAAACTCGAATCCGAGAAAAAATGGCATCTTGAGGCTTGGCGAAAATTCGCCCTCCAATGCGAACGCGAAAAACACGGCGACCCTCTCACCACCGATGAAGAACTCGAAGCCATGCTCGAGGGGCAACCCAACGCCCACTCACGCAAATCTCGCCGCCGCCGTAAATCTCGCCGCCGCAAACACAAACAACTCGAAACGCCTTCAATAAAGGCCGAAGAACTTTCTTAAAAATCGCGCTTACGAAACCTCTACTAAAGGGACGTGTTTCATCTCTTTATTTAAATAAAATAAAGCCTCGGTTTTCCAGAGGCTTTATTAATTTGGCATGAGGAATTGGTTCGCTACGCTTAAACGAGGAATTGATTGCAGCGACTCGCTTCGCTCGGGTATTTTCAACCACGGAAGATACGGGATGCGCGAAAAGGTTTTGGATGTGGTGTGTTGTGCTTGATTTATGAATTGGCGAGGAGAGTGAGGAGGAGGGTGTGGATAAGGAGGATGACGAGGAGGAGTTTTACGAGGAGGTTGGTGATGCGATGGATAAGGACGGCAAAGCCGAGTTGGAGTTGTGTTGTGGTGGAGAGTTGTTGGAGTTGTTGTTGGGTGGAGGCATCGGGTTGTGTTAATGTTTTTGCCATGAGGTCGATGAGTTGTCGGGTGAGGGCGACATTTTTCATTCGACGGCGGGAAATGCCGGTGAGGCTGACGGTGAAGAAGAAGAGGAAGAGTTCAATATGGAGTCCCCAGGTGAGGAGTCCGGGAAGGAGGAGCCATTGGAGGAGAAAGAGGAGGCAGTAGACAATGGTGGTGGTGATAAAGGAGAGAAGGACCCAACGGAGGAGTTGTTGTCCAAGGGGGCGCGTTGTGGTTGTGAGGAGGGATGTATTCATAATGGTATAGCATAACATATTTGAGGGTGTGGATGGGTCATTTTTTAGATTCTTTTTGAAAAAGTTTGTTTTAGGTTTATCGGGGGAAGGTTTCTGTGGTATAATAGGGGTATGAAATGTTTTTCTCCAGCGAAGGTTAATTTGACGCTTGCGGTAATGGCGCCGCGTGCGGATGGTTTTCATGAACTAGATTCGTTAGTGACGCCACTAACGTTAGGGGACGATGTCTTTTTAGAAAAGGCGGGGGAGACCTCGTTGGAACTTTCAAGTGAGACGGTGGACATTTCTGAGATACCAGCGGATTGTGAGAAGAATCTTGCGGTGCGTGCGGTGCGTCTCTTGGAGAAGCATTGTGGGCATGCATTGCCAACAGCGATTCGAATTGTGAAGCGGATTCCGCTTGGGGGAGGCCTTGGTGGCGGGAGTAGTAATGCTGCAACGGTCTTACGTGGGATGAATGATTTATGGCAGCTGGGGTTGTCATTGGATGTGTTATGCGCATTGGGGGCTCAATTAGGAAGTGATGTGCCGCTCTTTGTCTTGGATGGGACGGTCCGGATGCGGGGACGTGGAGAGATTGTTGAGCGGATTGAATTACCAGATGCAAAGCCGTTAACATTGCTTTTAGTAAATGATGGGACGCATTGTCCAACGCCCAAAATTTATCAGGCTTTAGATAATTATCGAAAAAAGAATAATATTTGCTTGACAAACAGGGTGGGTTTTTGTAATAATATGCGTCTCTCACTTCAAAAGGGTGAGTTGGATGCGGTTTCGCAATGGATGTTTAATGATCTTGAAGCGCCGTGTTATCAACTTTTCCCTCACGTTGCGAAGGTTGCAGATGCAATGCGAGCAGCGGGGTGTTTAGGCGTTACCTTAAGCGGTAGTGGTGCGACGGTTTTCGGACTGTTACCGGGGCCTAATGAAGGAGAGAAGGCGCTTGCGCATCCTGCTTTAGCTGGTTTTGCACGAGCGTGTGTACAGACGCTGCCCGATGGTGTAATGGCAGCACACGGGCCTTTGACGCCCATAGTCATGGTTCGAATCCATGTCGGGCAACCATAAACAGTTGCCACAGCGTTTGACAACATAAGGAATAGGTATGGAAAACCTCAAAGTCTTTTCAGGAACCGCCAATCGCCCCTTAGCAGAGAAGATTGCTGCATGTATGGGCACTTCTTTAGGCGCGATTGACTTGCGCCACTTCCCCGATGGCGAAATTTGGTGTAAGTATAGTGATAATGTCCGCGGTGCGGACCTTTTTATTGTACAGCCGATTTGTGGTCAGCCCAATGAGATGTTGATGGAGTTGCTCATCATGATTGATGCAGCTCGTCGTGGCTCTGCTGGTCGTATCACTGCGGTGCTTCCTTATTTTGGTTATGCGCGTCAAGATCGTAAGGATCAGCCGCGTGTGCCGATTACGGCCAAGCTTGTGGCAAACTTGCTTGTTGCAGCAGGTGCTAATCGTGTGCTCACGATGGATTTGCATGCGCAACAAATTCAAGGCTTTTTTGATATTCCCGTAGATCACCTTCACGCCGCGCCAGTTATGGTGAAATACTTGCGCGAAATGAAGCTTGCTAAGCCTCTTGTCGTTTCACCCGATACCGGCGGGGTCAAGACGGCTTACTCGTATTCGCAAATGCTCGGCACGGGCCTTGCAATCGTTGCGAAACAGCGTTTAGGTGCTGCGGAAGTGGATGCGTTCAGCGTCGTCGGTGACGTCGAAGGCTGTGACGTGATTATGGTGGATGATATGACCACGACTTGTGGTACGCTTTGTGCAGCTGCAAAGCTCCTTAAGTCCAAGGGCGCTCGTAGCGTGCGTGCGGTTGTGTCTCACATCCCTCTTACGCAGGTCGGCATTGACCGTTTGCGTAACAACAATGGCTTGATTGAAGAGCTCATCACAACCGACTCCATTCCCCTCGGGGATAAGGAAGCCGGCCTTCCCGTGCACGTGCTCTCCGTGGCACCATTGTTGGCAGAGGCTATCATACGCATTCATAATAACCAGTCCGTCTCTTCACTCTTCCGCTTGTCGTAAGAGGTTGACGGATATTTAGTCCCAGTAGAAGGAACAGAAATGAATCAAATCACCCTCAACGCTGTTGTACGCAACGAACAGGGATCCAATGCCGCCGGTCGTCTTCGCCGCGCAGGTAAGATTCCGGGCGTTATCAAGCGTATCTCCGGCGAATCGACGCTCATCGCGATCGATGCTTATGAATATGAAATGACCATGCGTGGTCATAAGGGCAATCAAGCACTCGTCACTCTCAAGATTGGCGAAACCGAAATTGCTGCTCTCACTCGTGAAATCCAGAATGATGTCATCACTGGCAAGGTCAGCCACCTCGACTTCGGCGAAGTGGATATGAATAAGACCGTCCGCGTTGAAATCGCTCTCAACATCACCGGTACTCCCGATGGCGTTAAGAATGGTGGCGGTATCCTCCAGATCGCACGTCGTTCCATTCACGTTGACTGCCTCCCGGCAGACATCATTGAAATTGTCGACGTCGACGTTTCCGCACTCAAGGTTGGTGAAAGCCTCATGGCCGCTCAGATTCAGTTGGGCGACAAGTACAGCGTGACCAGCCACAAGAACTCCGTCATCGCTACCGTTGCTGGAGCCTAAACCACTTATGTATCTCACTGTCGGCCCTTCGTGGTCGATTCCTGACAGGAAGGAAGTATGAAAGTCCTTGTTGGACTGGGGAACCCTGGAGCTGAATATGCTCACACCCCGCACAATCTCGGGTTTCAAGCAATTGATGTACTGGCTGAAAAGCTGGACGTTACGTGGAAATTCGAGAAGCGCTTCAATACTCTTGCTGCCAAAGCCCTCAGAAAGGGAGAAACCTTGTGGTTGTTGAAACCACAGACCTATATGAATCGTTCCGGCGAAAGTGTAGGGCCCTTTTTGAAATACTACGGCGCAACCGCTAGCGACCTGCTCGTCTTAAGCGATGATTGCGACCTCCCCCAGGGGAGACTTCGCATCCGCCCAGCGGGCTCTGCCGGAGGCCATAACGGTCTCAAAAGTATTATCGCTAGTATTGGCACGGAAGCCTTTGCACGCATTCGACTTGGTGCAGGGCGAACCCCGGGTGAACGTCGAGGACTCGTTGATTTTGTCCTCCATCGTTACTCCGAGGCCGAAGCTGCGGAAGCAAAAAATACCGCAACACGTGCCGCCGACGCTGTAGAATGTTGGCTTGATTATGGAATCAGCGAAGCCCAGAACCGCTACAACGCGGTTCGGCCAACGAAAAAAGAGGAAATGTTGTAATGAAACAGTACGACGCAAACTTTATCTTCGTTCAGACGGGTCGTGATGACGCGTGGACGAAAACCATTGAGCGCATGCAGAGCGAAATCACTCGCATCGGCGGCACCATCATCTCCACGGAAGAACGTGGCAAGAAGACCTTCGCTCGCATTCAGCAGAAGAAGGAAAGCGGCACTTACCTCACCATCCGTTTCGAACTCGATCCGGCCAAGGTGAACGAACTCCGCGCTCGTTATGCATTGATTGAAGAAATCTTCCGCCTTCAAATTTTGGCGGTTGATCCGATTATCGAAGCTAAGCTCGCTAAGCAGGCTGCTGATAAGAAAGCACGTCTCGAAGCTGCAGCTACGGCTGAAGCCTAATTTCGTAGGGAGTTCTACCAATGGCAGCTACTCTTAACAAAGTTTTCTTGATGGGGAATCTTACACGTGACCCCGAAATGAAGCAAACACCTTCGGGCGATATCGTTGCAGAACTCGGTCTCGCAGTTACCGAACAATTCCGTTCGCGTGCAACTAACGAGGTTCGTGAAGTTGTCACTTTTGTTGATGTCACAGTCTGGGGCAAGGTCGCCGAAAACTGTGGTGCGTATCTTACAAAAGGTCGTCCAGTCTTTGTTGAGGGTCGTCTTGTTCTCGATTCGTGGGAAGATAAGACTACAGGTCAGAAGCGTACACGCCTTCGCGTTCGTGCGGATCGCGTTCAATTCCTCTATGCCCCGAACCGTAGTGACCGTCGCGATTTGAGTGGTTCGACCCTCGGTGGTGAATGGTCTCCGGAAAATGGCTCCAATAGAGGTATCGCTCAGCCCGAGGATTATTCTCAAGCTGCGAATACAAATGCGAATGATCAATTTACACCTGGTGCTAGTGCTCCAAGTGTAGAATCTCGCGATGCCGAAGATCTCCCGTTCTAATGACTCTGACAAGCAAGGAATATTACCATGCCTATGAAACCCAAACGCCCCGGCTCCCGTAAGCCCAAAACCGATATGGTCGCTCGCAAGCGCCAGGCCGTTCTCGAGCCCACCGAAATCGTTGACATCAACGACATCGAATTACTCAGCCGCTTCGTTACCGAATATGGCAAAATCATCCCCGCTCGCGTTACCGGCGTCACAGCCCTCCAGCAGCGTCACATCAAAAAAGGCATTCGCCGCGCCCGTAACATGGGCCTCCTCGCCTAATTGATCGAAAGGAATTGATACCATGTCCCTCGAAGTTATCCTTATGGACGATGTCCAGCACCTCGGCAAGATCGGTGACACTGTTACCGTTCGCGATGGTTATGCTCGCAACTATCTCCTCCCTAAAGGTCTTGCTGAACCCCTCACCAAGAATGCTCTCCGCAAGCTCGAAAAGATCCGCAAGGAACGCGAAGAACTCTTGAAGATCCGCAAGGCTGAAGCAACTGACAAGGCGAACAAGCTCAAGGGCCAGACCCTCACCATCGCAGCGAAGGCTGTTGAAGGTGATGAAGAAGGCAAGCTTTATGGTTCTGTCACGGCTGCTGACATTGCTAAGGCGCTCACCGATGCAGGTGTTGCTATTGATCCTGCAATGGTCAAGCTTGAAGAAGCCATCAAGCATCTCGGCACCAATGACATCGTCATCGCCCTTATGGCAGGCGTTGAAGTTACCCTTAAGGTTGCGATTGTTGCTGAATAATTTACGATCGTAAATAAAGCATAAAAAAACACCGCCTTTTGGGCGGTGTTTTTTATCTTTTAAGGCATCGCATGCGGTCTTTTGCGCGAACGGTTTTTTTGCGCGAGGGAGGAGGATGTGTAGAGAGGTAGAGGTGTTTTCGTTTATGGTAGGCTTGTATTTATTGCGGTTGTGGGTTGAGAGCTTTAAAAGGTATTGACATCCATTTTATGTTGTGATAACATACATGTGAAAATCGTTTGGGTCTAAGTGTTTAGGGATGTGACGATATTTTTTGGTTTTTTAATGAAAGCATGAGAATGGCAAAGGTGAAACCCAAATTAAAGGTCGCGATGGTCGGTGGAGGATTGGAATCCTTCATGGGGAAGATTCATCGTGCCGCAATTGAAGCTAGCGGTTGCCTTGAGCTCGTGTGTGGAGCTTTTGGCTCGACACGTCAGCGTTCGTTTGAGGCGGGCCGCGCGTTAGCATTGGATCAAAAGCGTATTTATGGTGTTTATCGGGATATGTTTCGTCGTGAGTCGAAGATGCCTCCCGAGGATCATATTGATTTGATTACGGTGATAGCACCTAACAATATGCATTATCCAGTGACAATGGCAGCATTTGATGCTGATCTACCTGTTTTTTCTGAAAAGCCCATGAGCTGTAATATGGACGAGGCGCAGAACCTCAAGCGCCGTACACTCATGAGTACAGAATTTTATACTACGGCGTATGTGCATCCATTCTATCCTGCTTTGCAAGCGTTGCGTGCGTTTGTGCAAGAAGGTGGCATTGGGAATGTACGTCGTGTGGATACGCGTTATTATCATGGTTGGATGGGACCGCGTTTGGAAACGGCGGGGAATCGTTCGGCAGGGTGGCGTGTGGATCCGCGTCGGTGTGGTGCGGGTGGCGCGATTTATGATTTGGCGGGACCTTGTTTTCTCCTTGCCGAATGGGCGTCGGGCCTTTCGTTGACGGCACTCTCTGCAGGTGGACACCCAGCGGTTGCGGGACGACTTTTGGATGACGATGTGACGATTCTTTTGCGTTTTGATAATGGCGCGATGGGAACTGTTGCTGCCAGTCAGATTGCCATTGGTGAAGCCGATGGGATGCAACTCTCTATTTATGGGGATAAAGGTGCTGTTCATTGGACGCAAGCAACGGGAAATACATGGACCATCGTTGATGTCGCAGGTAAACGCACAACAAAGACGGTGAAAGGTGCACCGGTGCCTACGGCGGGGCCGAATCGTTTCGCGGAGCCTTACGGTGATGATGCAGCTTTCATCGCGGCGCTTACAGAAGCTTACCGAGACTTTGCACAGGTGATTTTAGCGGCGCGAGAAGGTAAAGATTATGAGATGCGTTGTGTTAGCGTGGATGAAGCGTTGCGTGTGGCAACCTTTAATGAGCTCGCCTCGCGTAGCGTGAATCAATCGGTTGAAACTTCGCCTACGAAGTGGATGCTTTTTGACGTACCGAAAGTCGCCTTGCTCACTTAATTGAAAGGGTGCTTATGACCGCCCAAGAACTTGCCGCTGCATTGAATGCGGAATTGCGTTTGTCGGCTTTTTCAGATGTTTCGCACAATGGCCTCCAGATTAACAATCGGGGGGCTATTCAGCATATCACCCTTGCGGTTGATGCTTCGCTTGAGACGTTGCAAAAAGCGGCAGATACAGGCGCTCAAATGGTGATTGTCCATCATGGGCTTTCGTGGGGTGATAGTCTCGCTCGGATTGATGGTTTGAATTATAAGCTCGTTGCGTTTGCAATTGAACATAACCTCGCCCTCTATGCTGCACATTTACCCTTGGATGCACATCCTACCTTGGGGAATAATGCGGGGCTCGTTAAAGCCATAGGTCTTCAAGAGGTTCGACCCTTTTTGCATTACCATGGACAGATGATTGGTTTTGCGGGACGTTTACCTGAACCCCTCTCACGGGATGCCTTTGTTGAACGTGTGCGTGCGGGAGTGCAACCGCAACGCATTGAACGATTTGATTTTGGCAAAGCGATAATTGAGACGGTGGGGATTTGTTCGGGAGGTGCTCCAGAAGGTATTGATGAAGCAGCACGCGAAGGACTCGATTGTTATCTTTGCGGTGAAGCCAATCTCGTTGCTTACAACCTCGCTAAAGGGTGGGGGATCAATGCGGTTTTTGCAGGTCATTATGCAACGGAACGTTTTGGCGTGAAAGCGTTAGGGCAATGGATTCAAGCGCAGTTTGGTCTCTCTACGCAGTTTATTGATTTTGACTTGCCTTACTAATCCTTTATTTAAAGGCCTGGTTTTGGGAAGGTGAAAAAAGACTTGCTTTTTCCCCTATTAATAGGTATCATTTAGCAATATGAGAGAAGGCTTTAAAAGCCTCTTTTGGTTAAAGGATTTTTGAATTATGGCAGAGACAGAAAAGCAGACCCCAAATCCGATGGTGGAGGTGGAACATTTTGGGACCCTTCCCAATGGTCAGCCATGCTTGAAGTATATCTTGAAGAATGGTCTCGGAGCGGAATTGGAAGTGTTGGAATATGGTGGCACCGTGCGCCGTTTTACACTTCCTGGTCCCGGTGGTCAGCCGCGGAATGTGATTGTGGGCCCAGACACCCTTGAGGAATGGATCGCCAATCCCTATTATGGCGCGTTGATTGGTCGTGTGGGGAATCGTATTGCTGATGGTACGTTCTCTTTGGATGGAAAGGCTTATACCCTCGCGACGAATAATGCCCCCGGTGGCATCCCCTGTGCGCTTCATGGCGGGGAAGAGGGCTTCAATGCGCGTATCTGGAAAGTGACACCTTATTTTGAAGGTGATGATGCGTGCATTCGCCTCTCTTTGGTTTCTCCCGATGGTGATCAAGGCTATCCCGGCGAAGTGAGTGTTGAGGTTATTTACGCCCTCACACCAGAGAATACATGGCGGATTTGTTATGCCGCAACAACGACTGCTGCAACACCTGTGAGTTTGACGCAACATGCCTATTGGAATCTGAAGGGCTGTGCAAAGGGCGATTGCTTAGATCACAGCCTTGTGATTGATGCTGCTCGTTATACCCCTGTGAATGCAGGGTTAATTCCAACGGGTGTTTTAGCGCCTGTGGCGGGAACCCCTTTTGATTTCACGCAACCTCGTCTTCTTGGCGAAGCGGTTGATGCCGACAATGACCAGATCCAGTATGGCGCCGGCTATGACCATAACTTCGTGCTTGATCACGCGGAGGGTGAATTCGCTCGTGCTGCACGTTGCACCTCGCCCGATGGCATGGTGATGGAAGTGTGGACCGATCAACCCGGTATGCAAGTCTATACCGGCAACTACATCCCCGATGGGATGACAACCCCAGAAGGCCCCACCGTTCGTCGTGGCGGTGTCGCCTTTGAAACGCAACACTTTGCGGACAGCGTTAATCAGCCGGCGTTCCCTACGGTTATTCTCCGGCCAGGTGAAATGCTTCGTTCCGTGACAGAATATCGTTTCCCAAAGGCTTAACCTTTGTGAAGCGGCCTCGCTAACAACCCTAACTACTAAAACAAAAATCAAGGATAACACATGAATATCTGGATTGACGCACTTGTCTTCTTTGGTTTCATCGCGTGTGTGCTTTTTGTCGGCTTTTATATGGGCCGCAGCAAGAAAAAGCCAGAAGGCGAAGAAAATGCAGAAGACTACTTCCTCGCAGGGCGTGGTTTGAGCTGGTGGCTCATTGGCTTCTCCCTCATTGCTGCTAACATTTCTGCCGAACAGTTTGTCGGTATGTCGGGTCAAGGTGCTGGTCTCGAAGGCCTCTCTTGCGCCTCTTGGGAATGGATTGCTGCAATCACCCTCGTTGTGGTTGCGTTTTGCTTCCTTCCGTACTTCCTTAAGACTGGTATCACCACGATGCCTGAATTTTTGGAAAAGCGCTATAATCACCAAGCTCGTACGGTGATGACCATCTCCATGATTGGCATCCTTATTGTGGCTTCCTTGATTGGTGTGACCTATGCTGGTTCGCTCGTCATGCATCAGATGTTCAATCAGTTTGACATCGGCATTAACTTCTCTTCTTGCTGTATCATTATGTCCGTGATTGCAGCGGCTTATGTGCTCTTTGGTGGTTTGAAGGCGTGTGCTTGGGCGGACCTTTTGCAGGGGGCTGCGCTCATCGTCGGTGGTGCTATCATTGCTTACTATGCTTGTGATGCATTGACGGCGGCACCTGCCGAAACGTTGACTGGCTTTGGTGGTGCAACAACAGCAAGCGAAGGTTTCCTTGATCGCTTTATGGATTTGAATGCTGCGAAGATGGAAATGGGTCGTCCCGCAACGGATGCTGCAATGCCTTGGACCATTCTCATCATGGGTATTTGGATTCCGAACTTCTACTATTGGGGTCTCAACCAGTACATCACCCAGCGTATTCTCGGCTCGGGTTCGCTCGCAGAAGGTCAGAAGGGTATCGTGCTTGCAGCGGCTCTTAAGCTTTTGATTCCTTTCATTATTGTTGTTCCTGGCATCCTTGCCTTTAACCTCTATGCAGGGGATATGGCTGACACAACTGCTAAAGCCATCACTGAAAAGGTTAGCAAGAATGAATATAAGAGCAACGAACTTATTCTTCTCTATGCGATGAAGGCTGATGATGCAACGGCGGCTCAAACTGAAGGTGCACTCTTTGCTAAGTTGGATGAAAAGACCAAGGTTGCAATTGCAAATCACAATGCTCCGCTGATTGAAAAGATTGCTGCTGATAAGAAGGCTCCTTTGACCCCTGCCAATGTGAAGACTTGGAATGCTCAGGGTAAGGAAGGCGAAATTGCACTTTCTGATGGCACGATCATTAAAGTTGTTGATAACACCTACAAGTATGACGGTGCACTTGGTTTCTTGATGAAACTCGTTTCGGAAACGCCCGGTATCCTCGGCTTCGTGCTCGCGGCACTTCTTGGTGCAATCGTTTCTTCGCTCGCGGCAGTGCTCAATGCGACCTCCACCCTCTTCACGATGGATATCTTCCAGCGTTACATCAAGCCGGATGCCAAGCAGAAGACTCTCGTATTTACGGGTCGTATGGTTACGGTTGTGCTCGCGGTTGTTGGTTGCATTGCAGCCTCGATGTTAAATAGCGACACAATCTTTGGTTACATCCAGGAAGTCCAATGCTATGTCTCGCCGGCTATCTTCGCCGTCTTCATTTTCGGTATGTTGAACCGTACCGCCAATCGTTGGGCAGGTTTGTTCGGTTTAATCGTTGGGCCGATTCTCTTCTTCATCTTTAACACTTATGGCTGGGATGTCTTCCCCTCGAGCATTTGTGCGATGATGAGCACGTGGGGTCTTGGTGTTCCTGCAGATGGTGGCTCGATGCACTTCCTTAATGCAGCCTCTTGGACGCTTGTCTTGACGCTCATTTTGATGTTCATCTATGGTCTCATCTTCAAGATGCCGAAGAAGATGGAATTCGAATCAAATACCACTCTCAATATGACCATGTCGAAGGGTGCACTTATTGCAGGTATTATTGTCTGTATTGCAACTGTTGCGCTCTATGTCTTCTTCTGGTAAGACATCGCATTTGCGATAATGCGTGAATGAAGCACTGCACTCGAAATGAGCGCAGTGCTTCGTTTTCTTAAAGAGCGTTTTATTGTACCTCTTTTTCTTTATTTTTGGAGGTGTTGATAATTGCCGATTTCAAAGTCGCCCATTTTGAAGCTCAAAGTCGCCCATATTGACGAGC
>JAUNQZ010000166.1 GCA_030535915.1 bacterium | reverse complement strand
GTTAACGAAGGATTCTTTTGGTCTTACGCGTGAAGCGGAAGACGCTCGAACAACTTTGAAAGAGGTTTCCGAATTGACAACAGAAATCCCTGAAAAATTGTCTAATCTTAAAGACACTGTTACAACATTAATAACATTGCTTGGCAGTTTCTAAAATACTTCTTAAAAGGAGTTTAAAGACGCGAGATTTCTCGCGTCTTTTTCTTTGTTAGGAAATGTAAAAATGAGATTTTTTACTATAAATTAAGAGCCTATTGTGATATACTATAGTATAAACAAACTTGTAAGAGAGAGAAATGTCACAACCAAAAGTTATCGCAGGTGAAATTTTTCGCGATGCGCGTGGGCGTATTGCGAGTCTCAACACCTTTCATTTTGAGGATGTAAAGCGGATGTATGTCGTTCATCATCCCGATACGAATGTTGTGCGTGGATGGAATGGACATCGCTTTGAACGGAAATGGCTCTTTTGTTCTGCGGGTGCCTTTCATGTGAGTCTCGTGGAGATTGATGATTGGGCATCGCCTTCAAAAGACTTGCAACCTCTCTTCTTTAATCTCACTGAAAAGACGAGCGCGCTTTTGTGTGTGCCTGCGGGGTATGCGAATTGCTTTAAGGCCACACAGCCAAATTCAACCTTGGTGATTTTTTCAGATAAGACCATCGAAGAATCGCTCGCAGATAGTTATCGTTTTGACAAAGACACATGGTTTCAATGGAGCGACGCTAAACAATGATTCGCGTAGGTATTACAGGTCAAGCTGGTTTTGTTGGCACGCATCTCTATCATTTGATGGGGACGCAACCCGAAACCTATGAGCGAATTCCGTTTGAAGATGTCTTTTTCAAAGATAAGCAGACATTGCGGCAGTTTGTTAAACAGTGCGATGTCATTGTCCACCTTGCAGCAATGAATCGCCACGAAGACCCGCAAGTGATTTATGACACCAATGTGCAATTAACGCAACAACTCATTGATGCTATGATTGCAGAAGGTGTCACACCTCAAGTTTTACTTTCTTCGTCAACCCAAGAAGAGAGGGACAACCTCTATGGTGCATCAAAGCGTGAATGTCGTGAGCGCCTTTCTGCATGGGCGACAACGCATGGTGCAAAATTTGTGGGATGCGTCATTCCTAATGTTTTTGGACCTTTTGGTCGTCCACACTACAATTCGGTTGTGGCAACATTTTGTCACCTTTTAACACACGGTGGACAACCAACGATTCAAATTGATGGAGAACTTCCGCTGATTTATGTAGGTGAGTTGTGTGAATGCTTCTTGCAACTCATTCAATCGGGCGCAAATAATCCTTGTTATCGCGTTCCCCATCAGCGGGTGTGTAAGGTTTCCGAATTGCTTGCTATTTTTGAATCCTTTAAAACGCTCTACTTGGAACAAGGTGTTATTCCTTATTTGCCAACACCCTTTGATGTGCGTTTGTTTAATACATTCTGTGGTTATATTGATCATCACGCTGTTTACCCCATGTCGCTTAAGGCAAATACCGATGCGCGTGGGAGTTTCGTTGAAACGATGCGCTTAGATCGTATGGGTGGACAAGTCTCATTCTCAACAACGCACCCTGGCATTACGCGGGGGAATCATTATCATACACGCAAGGTTGAACGCTTCGCTGTGATTAAAGGTAAGGCATTGATTGAATTGCGTCGTATCGGAACGGATGAGGTTTTGAAGTTTGAAGTTGATGGTTCACAACCTGCGTTTGTTGATATGCCTGTATGGTACACGCACAATATCACAAATATTGGCGAAGAGGAAC
>JAUNQZ010000165.1 GCA_030535915.1 bacterium | reverse complement strand
TCCGCACCAAGAAGGACGGTACGCTCGAGCAGTTCACCTACGGCCAACTCGCCGCCGAGGAGTAAGCCAAGCGGGTTGAACCGCAAAGACGCAAAAGGGTAACGCTGCAAAAAGCGTCCGCTATGGGCTTCGCCCGACACTTTTTCAGCGTTCCCTTTGGAGTCTTGTGGTAACCACAACCCTAAAAGCCCTGGGAGCAATCCCAGGGCTTTTTTAGTTAACGCCGAGTCCGTTTTGTGGTTCAAGGGAAGGCGCTTCACTCTCATAGTAGTAAGAATAATCAATTCCCTTCATAAACAATTCGCGGTCGTTAATTTTATCTGTTAAGGCCGCGCGAAGGAGATTCTTCAAGGGTTGGCTTTGTGTCACACTTTCACGCATTGCTTGAAGATAGGCGTATTTATTGACTTGACTCCAATCCACACACCGACGCAAGGTGCGTTTTAACATCAAATCTAACCAAATGCGCGTACTGCGACCATTTCCCTCCATAAAGGGATGAGCGATATTCATCTCGACATATTTATCAATGATTTCTTCAAAGGTTCGTTCTGGCATGCGTTCAAGAAGCGGTAAGGTCACATGAAAATATTCACATGCACCAAAGGTAAAATCGCCTTTGCGAATATTTTTTGTACGAATTTGTCCTGCAAAATCATAGAGCCCCCCAAAGAGGTAGGCATGAATCTGCTGCAAACATTTTATACTTCCAGGCTCTAAACTCTCAAGCAATCCACTTTCAAAAAGCGTATAAGCCTTGCTCCGACTCTTCCCATCAATGGTTTCATCGCTATAGGTTAACCATTTAATGAAAGGCACCGTCCAACGATTGGGAAGATGTTCAACCAACCGCAACACATCTTTTTGAGAAAAACAATCCGTTCGATACCACTTCCCATCCGAAGCAACCATTTTCAGTTGACTACAATTTGTAGTCAACTCGGGATGTTTCTTCTTTAAACGCGCCTTCAGTACGCTCCAATATTTTCTTGGATGGGTGCTTTCCGTCAGAATCCCAATAATATCCGCTATAGAAAATAACCACTGTTGCGTAGCCTCATCCCATGCCGCACGCACCTCTTGATCATTAAAAAAGCGAATTGAAATCTTTTGAGACATCTCCAACCTCTCCCTTTTCCTTTCACAAGTATACCATATTCATAACACACGTGCAAAACAATTTCCCTCTCCTAAAAAAGTCCCCATTGGGGGAACCTATAAGGGGATGAGCGCTCCGGGATTAAACCGCAAAGACGCAAAAGGGGTAACGCTGCAAAAAGCCGTCCGAGACACTTTTTCACCCTCTCTTTTACGCAGCTTACTTTTTCTTGCGGATAAAAGCGGTAGCTACAGAGCCGACAATAAAACTTCCAAGCATGCCAAGGATGATGAAAATAAGCAATTTAAGTGAGATGGTGTCACCTTTCACATCGGTTTTTTTTGATTTTACATCGGTGTCGTTTAGTTCGGCCAACGCCTCCTCAGAAATACGCTGTATTAGGAGGTTGTTCCATCGACCTGTTTCTCCGCGGGGGATTTTGTCCCAAACCTCAGCATATTCAGGAAGATAATAACCCTTTGCTGTAGGAAGGGTATCAAGGCCTTTATATTTTTCATTAAGATTTTTTTTATCTTTTTCGCTCAATAACACAACATGTGGTGGTAGACCTTTAAAAATCATTTCTTTCATCTCCGTACATCCCGAAAACGCACTCTCCCCAATCGTGGTCACACTTGAGGGGATCGTCACCGAGGTTAAACTCGAGCAACCATAAAACGCATCTCCCCCAATCGTGGTCACACTTTCGGG
>JAUNQZ010000164.1 GCA_030535915.1 bacterium | reverse complement strand
GGGACCATAAGTGTTAAAGATACGTACCAAACGTACATCCACATTGTAGGCGCGACGATACTCAACGGCCATCGTTTCAGAGACACGTTTGCCTTCGTCATAACAACTGCGAATACCAATCGTGTTGACATGTCCCCAATAGGTTTCCGGTTGAGGGTGACATTCGGGGTCGCCATAGATTTCACTCGTTGAGGCTTGAATCACCTTCGCACCGCAACGACGCGCACACTCAAGGACATTCTTCATGCCATCAATGCTTGTAAAGAGTGTGAAGAGCGGATCCTTTTGATAGTGTGGCGGAGAGGCGGGACAAGCAAGGTTGAAAATCCAATCATAATCTCCAGCAATGGGTTCACGGATATCAGCATTGATAAAGGTGACATCCAACCCCTCAATATTCGAGGCTCGGCCCGTGTAGAGATTATCCAAAAGGGTCACCGTATGACCATCGGCAAGTAAACGACGTGCGAGATTTGCACCTACAAATCCAGCACCACCTGTAATGAGGACGTTCATAACACACCCTTTCAATTAAACATTTTTACCAATGGCAAGCACATTAAAGCCAATCTTCTTAAGTTCATTCGGCTGAAGAATGTTACGTGCATCAAAGAGCAATGCAGGTTTACGCATCGCGCCATAAATTTTTTCCCAATCAAGGTGCTTGTAGCACTCCCACTCAGTCATTACAATAATAGCATCCGCTTCACGCGCAGCCTCATAAGGATCTTCTTCCAAGACGACATTGGCAATGTGTGCAAGATCCTTCTTCGCCTCAGGCAATGCCTTCGGGTCAGTCACAACGAGATGGGCGTGTTCTTCAGCAAGGAGATTCGCAACCGTAAGGGCAGGCGTCTCTCGCGTATCACCGGTATTCGCCTTAAAGGCAAAGCCAAAGAGCGCAATACGTTTCCCCGCCAAGGTATTAAACATTGCCTTAACCGTGCGCTCAACAATACGACGTTGCTGAGCATCATTCATGACAATCACGCCTTCCCAATAATTGGCTGCGTCATTGAGACCATAAGAACGGCACAAATAAACGAGATTGAGCACATCCTTCTTGAAGCACGATCCACCAAAGCCAGGCCCCGCCTTAAGGAAGTACTTCCCAATACGATGATCCATACCAAGCACGTATGCGACCTCATCAATATCTGCTCCCGTCACTTCGCACAATTCAGAAAACGCATTCACCGAAGAAATGCGTTGTGCAAGCATTGCATTTGCAGCGAGCTTTGACATCTCACTTGACCAAACATTGGTCGTGATAATCTTTTTACGCGGTACCCAAGTGGCATAAACATCCACAAGCGCCTTCATTGCAGCCTTCCCACGCCTATCCTGCGGCCCACCAATCAATACACGATCAGGCTTCAACAAATCATTAATCGCTGACCCCTCCGCAAGGAATTCTGGATTAGAGAGAATCGTAAAGGTATGCTCAGGATGTGTATTTAAAACCGCAGCCATTGCATCTGCCGTCTTGATAGGAAGGGTCGACTTTTCAATAACAATCTTATCCCTATTTGCTTCCTTTGCAATGGTACGCGCCGCTGCTTCCCAATATTGCAAATTCGACGCATACCCAGCACCTTTACCGAAGGTCTTTGTTGGCGTATTCACGCCCACAAAAATGATATCGCACTCACGAATCGCACCTGCAATGTCCGTTGTGAAGAAGAGATTCTTCCCACGGCAAGAGAAGACTACCTCTTCCAACCCGGGTTCATAAATCGGCAACTGATCCGAATTCCAAGCATCAATACGAGCCTGTGAAATATCCGCAACAATGACCTTACGATCAGGATTTTGTTGAGCAATGACCGCCA
>JAUNQZ010000163.1 GCA_030535915.1 bacterium | reverse complement strand
CGTATTCCTTAGCTAAATCATCTTTATCTTTCTTATTCGTAGACGGTTGAATTTTCTTTACACGAACGCGATAAGGATTTCCCCAAGGGTCAACAATTCGACCTCTAACGATACTTTGAGCAGAACAATTAAAATAACGAATATTGCGATCGTTTGACTTAGGATCTGTGAGCTTTGTTGTTGTATTTGTAGAAATTTCACCGAATCCTTCTTGGACACCGATTTGTGAAAGAGGATCATCGTAACCATCATCATTTTCATCGCA
This sequence comes from bacterium, assembly GCA_030535915.1. Lineage (GTDB taxonomy): Bacteria > Verrucomicrobiota > Kiritimatiellia > RFP12 > DVOR01 > Spyradenecus. The sequence continues at coordinate 1,571 of JAUNQZ010000163.1, read as the reverse complement.
AAGAGACGAATAGCATTGGTGATTTCTCTTGCTTCAGAAGTTGCTTTTGCAATTTTAGCATTCTCATTCGCTTGTACTGTAGAAACGGTAAAAACTGAAACGAGGGTCGCTACAATTGAAATAACAACGAGAAGTTCAATTAGTGTAAAACCCCGATGCCAACGCGAGAAAGGCTTCTTTGTGTATGATTGCTTAAACATCGTTGCGTCTCCTTTCTTTATTTATCTTCACCATCGGGCCACATCTTAATATCATCATCGGTTCCCCATTCCCCATCGGGACCACATGAACCAACCGCAATCTCGTAGTCATTTAATGTTGTGACAGACCCTGTATCAATTTTAATTTTTACTGCATTTTCAAAATCTGTAATTTTCTCAAATTTTAAACTTGCATCGTTGTCAATATTAAAATCAACAGAGGTTTCACTTCCTTTATTACCTCCCATCCAACCAATCGGCGTCTCCGTTCGTGTGAGTTTACCGCTACCCGAAGAATATTCAATAAAAGAAATCCCACGATTTTTCTCTTCTTGAGAGGGCTTTAATGGATCGGCATCGTCATTAGCAATATAAAAAGACAATGTTGAGCTAGAAATTTTGAAAAAGTTTTCACCTGTAAACGAAGGGTCCACAGAATCGGGATCCTTTGAGCCAGCCTCAACAAGATGGGCATAGGTTGGATCGACAGCCATATTGAGATCTCGAGCAATTGCACCAACGATTGCTCGAATCGATGACTGCGAGGTTGACTTTGACATACCTACGGTCCATGCCGAACTCGTTTGTTGAAAAATCATTCCAACAATTAAAACAACAACGACTAAAATTGTAACTGAGACGAGGACTTCAATTAAAGAAAAACCTGCTTTAATCGATTGTCCAAATTTTTTAAAAGGGGTAGGGGAAGGCGTTTTCATAAAGAGACCTTATTTGTTTTCTATTACAGATGAGTCTTCAATTTGGGCTAGAAAGACCTTCGTCGCAAAGAGCTGCGCGCGATTTCGTGCACTTTCGCCGCGAATATCATTATACTTCGCAGTTTTTTCAAGTGAAAGTAAAACACCTACATGAACAATCGCCGCACCTCCTGCGTCCGATTGATTTGTCCCAGGTCCGTATGTTTGATTTACTTTTTCTTCATACGCCCACGCATGATAATAGAGATTACTATTTTTGAATTGTTTAAAATTCAAATCTTTGGCTTCTGAATCAGATGGACTATTAGTATTTACATCCGTTAATTCTGAGATTTCTTCAAAATTATCAAGGAACTCATCAAACGTAATACCTGGCTGTGCCGCTGCAATGGACGCTGCACCAAGAAAACGATCCGCACATGAGGAAAGAATCATCTCGTTTGTCGCATTTCTACTTTGTTGTAATCCAAACGGGAAGAGAGATAAAAGTGCGAGTGCACCTGTGGATAAAACAAAAATAGCAATATTAACCTCAATCAAAGAGAATCCTTGACGAAGTTTGCGAGTACCTTTTTTAAAGATGTTCATGGGGGATATCATTGGTCAACCTCATTATTTGAATTCAACTTCGCCATCTTTTGAAATGTTAACG
>JAUNQZ010000072.1 GCA_030535915.1 bacterium | reverse complement strand
GTATTTATCCCTCCATTGCACAAGCCTTTGCGAAACAGATTATGCCCCTTGGAGTAAAGTATATTAATCGCGAGGATGACGCAGGTGATTGTGGATTAAGAAAGTCAAAACTGCAATACAATCCAATGCAGATCCTCGACAAATATACCATCGTTCCGAATCGTATCGTTGAAGAACTTGATACCATTCCTGAAATTGTCACGCCTCGTTGTGTGCTCAAAGCCGTACCCGATGAAGATGCACCCATCTATGCTCGACTCGCTAGTGATATCCATCGCAATCGTTATTGGGGCTGGGATTGGAGAAAAGATTGGGCTGGAGAAGGCGACCCTAGAAGTCAATGGTTTTTAGATTTCACTCGACAAGATTTCAACAAACGCATTGAAGTCCCTCTTGGAATTTATAACGAAGATCATCTCATTGGCGAGGTCTGTTTCCATAACTTTACCTATGACCATACAGTCGAGCTTGGCGTTCGACTCCTTCCTGAAGCAGAAGGGAACGGCTTTGCAACAGAAGCCATGCGTTCAATTGCAGATTATGCCCTCTGCTATTGGGGATTAGAAAAAGTTACGGCGAAATGTTTTAAAGAGAATATCGCATCAAAAGCAATGCTTTTAGCTTCAGGGCTTCGCTCGAATGGTGAAGACGAAACATTTTACTACTTTATCCGTACAGCAAAGAACTAGCCAAACTTGCTCAAAAGCCCTATTTATGGTATTATAGATAGAACTTTTTGGGTTCATTTAAGGACAATGAAGAATGAAAGTTGTACCAAAAGATTTTACATCTCCCTTTGAGCGTTTGCGTTGGGTATTAAAAGCCTTGCGTGCACCCGATGGTTGTCCATGGGATCGTGAACAGACCTTACAGTCCATTCAGCCGTGTCTCCAAGAAGAATGCTATGAATTACTCGCAGCGATGGTCGATGATGAGAATCTTGACAATCATCGTGAAGAACTTGGCGATGTGCTTCTACAAGTCCTCTTTCAATGCGACATCCGTGAGGACGAGGGGAGTTTCACCTTTGATGATGTTGCGACCGTGCTTGCAGATAAACTCATCCGTCGTCATCCCCATGTCTTTGGAGATGTCAACGCCTCCGACACAGAAACCGTGCTTAAAAACTGGGAAACCATTAAGCAAACCGAACACAAAACGCCAAAAGCGTCTGCGCTAGATGGTGTTCCGGTGAATTTGCCAGCATTGCTCAAGGCTCAGCGTACGCAACATAAAGCTGCCAAAGTGGGGTTCGATTGGAAAGATGCGGATGGTCCAGAAGCAAAAATTGTTGAAGAACTCGCAGAGCTCCGTCAAGCCATTGCCTCTGGCAATCAAACCGCAATTGAAGATGAATATGGTGATGTACTTTTCTCCATTGTCAATTTAGCTCGCCACATTCATGTTGATGCCGAAAGTGCTTTGCGTGCTGCAACTGAAAAGTTTGCGCGTCGGTTCCGTGCTGTTGAATCTCGCGTAAAAGCAGAAGGGAAAGTCATGAAAGACCTTTCCCTTGAAGCGCTCGATCAAGTGTGGGATGCCGTTAAAGCGGAGCAAATGTCATGAACGATAAATTTGAAACATTTGTCGCATTAGACTCCGATGGTTGCATTGTTGATACAATGGCAGCGAAACAACATGGCTTTTTGCAACCTTTAATGATACAACACCTTGGATTAACAGAAGCACAAAGTGAAGTCTATAAAGCATGTGCAGATTATGTTAATCTTTATTCTGTCACACGGGGTATTTCTCGATTTAAAGCCATTTTACTCAATTTTGAGCATTACAACACCCATCCCACAACGCTTGCGAATGGATGGGATAAGATCTCTACAGAAGACCTTCAAGCATTTGTTGAAAGTGGTCTCCCATTAGGTAATAATGGCATTAAAGAATGGCTTGTTGATCATCCCTCCCAAATGCTTGAAAAACTCCTCGCGTGGAGTCTTGATGTGAACGCGACCATCGTCTCCTCTGGCGCCACATTTCCTGCATACGAAGGCGCTCGAACAGCATTAAAACGAATGACAGGATGTTCCCACAATGGGATCGTCTCACAATCGCCTGAAGCCGTCTTACGCGAAGATTGGGGACGTCAAGGACTTTTAGAGTATGTCGAGCACATTGCAGGGCAAGAAAAAGGTCTCAAGGTTGCACAGCTCACCCTCTTAACGCAAGGGATTGATCGTCAAAATGTATTGATGATTGGAGATGCGCCAGGTGATTTAGAAGCCGCCCGTGCCTTTGGTTGTCGTTTTTATCCAATTATTCCTGGTGAAGAAGAAGCCTCTTGGGCGACCTTTAATTCCGTTGTCTACGATGCTTTTATCCACCACACCTTTTCCTCCGAAGCGGAAGCTCGCTACATTGAAGCCTTTGAGCATCGCCTTCCAAGCACGCCGCCTTGGATCAATGCGTAAGCGAAAGAAGTTTTTATGTCAACGCCTATCTATAATTTTTCTGCAGGTCCTGCTGTTTTGCCAGCATGCGTTCGTGAATCGCTTAAAGCAGATCTCACAAATTATGCAAATACAGGACGATCCATTATCGAGATTTCTCACCGTTCGGCGACATATCAAGCCTTAATGGATGAACTCAATGCAAACCTTCGCACACTTTTAGGTGTCGGTCAAGATCGTACCATTCTCTTGCTTCAAGGGGGTGCATCTGGACAGTTTGCGATGTTACCCTATAACTTTTTACGAGAAGGTGCTGCGGCCGATTATCTCGTTCGAGGATATTGGGGAGAAAAAGCAGCGCAACAAGCTGCACGCATTGGTCGCATTACACGCCGAGAAACACTGGGGCAATGGAATGATCAAGCCGTTTATGCCCATGTAACCACCAATGAAACCATTGCTGGCACAGCATTACCTGAAGACTTCACGCCTCCCACAATCCCGCTTTGTGCAGATATGAGTAGTGATATTCTTGCAGCGCCTCGCGATTATAACAAGTATCACCTCTTCTATGCTGGGACGCAAAAGAACTTAGGTGTCGCAGGTCTTGCACTCGTTGTTATCGAAAATGAATTTCTCTCGCAAGCGCGTCGTAATCTTCCTGCCGCCTTTTGTTATCTTGAACATGCCAAAGCGAATGGCATTTATCACACACCCAATGCTTTCGCCATTTGTGCACTCTATCGCGTGACGCAATGGTTGCTTCAAGAAACACCTGAAAAAATTTGGGAAACCAATAAACGCAAAGCTGAAAAGCTCTATGCAGAGATTGACCGTTCACCCTTATGGCGTCCACTCGCTCCCAAAAATGAACGCTCCATCACGAATGTCACCTTTCGTCTTCCAACCGAAGATCTTGAGCAACGCTTCCTCGCTGAAGCCGAGGCTCGCGGTCTTTGTGCACTCAAAGGTCATCGTGCCCTTGGAGGCGTCCGCGTTTCAATTTATAACGCGATGCCTGAAAAAGGCGTTGACAACCTCATTGAATTTATGCAATACTTTGAGGCACGTGCTTAATCTTTTTTTACACAACACTAAACCCCTAAATACATACGGAGAACTATCCTATGGCAATTGAAAAAGAAGTCTATGCCGATGGCATTTATCAAATCCATGTTTTGGAAAACACCATTCGTTTAGACCTTATGCGCCTCCAGCCCAGCCCTGAAAACAACAAGCCCGTGCCGAAACCTTTCGAGCGCGTCATTCTCTCTCCTCAGGGTTTCCTTCGCACATTTGAAGCTATGCAGCAAATTTGCAAGCAGCTTGAAGAGCACGGCATTATTCGCCGCAATCCTCCTCAAGAGCCCGAAGCATAAGGTAAAGACGATTTGTTCGTATCTAATAAAACGCTCGTTCATCGCGAGCGTTTTATTTATTTTAGATGGCTTCCCAATCAATCATTATGATTCTTAACCTCTTTCGAATAAACAATCTAAGGCCATAGATTTCTAAAATAAACCTCAAATATTCTTTAGATCTACTTTTAAAAATCTTCATTTATCGCACGCGATTGCTTCCAACAAAAAAGCACTGCTCCATTAGAAACAGAGCTTTAAAAGAGAATCGATTTTCAACTATTCTTCAATAACAACACGGAAGCCCACATCAAAGGGACGTTGCCATGTAGGATAAGCCCAACGCCAAGCAGAAGATGCTCGCATTTGGCGTTGATACCAAGAGCCACCACGAACAACACGTTTCGTTGCATCAAAGGCTTCGCATCCAGGACCATTTGGATATGCTACGAAAGGTGAAGAGGTCCATTCTGCAACATTCCCATGCATATCATAAAGACCAAAGGCATTGGGCTGATAAGAACCCACCTTTGCAAGATGTAAAACTCCATCGTTTGAACGCGGATCTTTCTTTTCATAATCCCAGAAGCGGTCGGGGTTACGAATTGGCATAGGGTCAATCCCATGCACCGCTAAACGCTTAATGGTAACATCTGCGAGGTTCTCATGCTTTGAGAAGTTCGTATTGAAATCACCATAGTTCATCGGTGTTGTCGTGCCTGCACGGCAAGCATATTCCCACTCTGTTTCAGTGGGGAGACGAACTTTTTTACCGGTCTTTTCAGACAACCATTTACAAAACGCTTCGGCCTTTTCATAGCTGACACGAATCGCAGGGAAGTTCGCATTATTAACAAAATAACCGCGACGCACTTGATCCTTGTAGTGCATATCATAAACACCATTTTCAAAGGTCGGGTCAAACTGTTGCATCATCCCCATTGTAATTTCCGTGGTTCCGATATAGAAAGGCTTTTCAATCGTCGCCACATGTGCGGGTGCTTCTGCGAGGGTTTCATTATTTGCCCCCATGACAAATTGACCTGCGGGGAGGCGAACACATTTCAACACCTGATCGCCACCAATTGCAACATCCATTGTATCCGTTGCTTTTGCGGGAGCTTTTGTTGCAAGGGTTGGCGCAGGTGCTTGCTTATCAAGGCGAGGACCTGTGGGTGCTTCAAACGCAACCGCGCCTGGAACATAAGGATTCACAATCTTCTCTGGGTCAAAAGAACTTGTCGTTGTCGAAAGATTATTTGTCATACGACGCTCGTATTCACGACGTTTTGTGATGTATTCTTGGCGAGAGCCATGTTCACTCCAAGTCCCGAAGTAAGGCACATTGAGATCCATCCATGTTGCGAAACGATCCCATTCCTCCGCTGTGAGTTGTACACCTTGGTGACCTTTTTTCAAACGTTGCCAAAGGTCCGATGTATGTACATTAAATTCAAGCGGTGTCAAGACATGGTAGTCTCCCTCTGGACCATTCCGGCGAACATAGGGATGAAGTGCAATGTAGGACTTACTAAAGCCATTCCACAACGGACGTTTTTCATACGAGAAGTCTGGGATTTTCTCACCTTGCTGATTAACCTTTGTGGTGGTTGCATTATGACATCCCACGCAACGACGATCTAAGACAGGTTGCAATTCTCGTTCAAATGCCCAGCCGCGTTTTTCACCATACCATGGTGTAATCTTTTGCGGGGGTTTACGCGAAGCAATCGATGTCTGTCCCGATGGTGCAGCTGCATTTTGGCTTTCGTGACAACCAATACACGAAATCGTTTCTCCAGGCATCCCCACCAACCACGAACGCATGTGTTGCAACGCATGTCCATTTTCGTCAATCGGCTGAACGCTCAATGGTGTATTCGCAGGAAATTCAAACATGCAAGAGCCGTCCTCTTCCACATCAACGGTTCCGTGAAGAATACGGACATCCCATGGTCCCTCCATACCGAGTGCGTAGTGACCACCGCTATGGCGAGGTGCGTATTCATAATTCCACACACGCAATTTCTTTACCTTCCCATGAGGGATACCTTCAAGCGTCTTTTGTCCACGATAGACATTGGTCATGTAGACATTGCAAGTGTCTTTTTCAAGATTCACAATATCTTCACGCGCATAGGGTTTAGGTAACTTCTTCACTGGGATGGGTTCATAATAGTTCGCGTCAGGAGCTTCCCACAATGTCAAAACATTGTCATAGATGTCAACGAGAACGATTCTCCAAGGCGAAGCTCCATCATCTTGCATCGCAACAAGGACAAGCTCATCATTGAGTGGACGAGGATGGAGGAAGTACGGCTTCACATCATCCACAAGCATATCTTTGGTGATATTCTCAATCGGCTTCCCACGGAATGGGAACTTATGAATCGCCCCTTGTGTTTCAATACGACCCTTCGCGACATCAAACATCACGAGCTCACCCTTACGAGCAACCCCATGGTGCCCCGAGACAATCCCAACAAATTTGGTTGAGCTTCCCGGAATATGCTGATGATAAAAGAGTGAATTTGGCCAATAACTATTGGACCCATAAAATTCCTGTTGGTCCGATCCATCTGGATTCATCGTCATCAAGACGCGTGAAAAATAGTGCGCTGAATCCGTATATTCCCAACGCAAATAAACCACACGACCATTGGGATAGACTTCAGGATTCCAGTTAATATCCTGGTCAAAGGTCAAGCGACGCGCACTCTTACGCTCCTTGTCGATGAGAATGGTATTCGCCACATAGTCACCACCCGTCACACAAGGCACACCATTAAAGCCAACCGTTGCCGTTGTAATAATGCGACCATCCGGAAGGTAACACCCATCATAATAGTCCACCAGAGGGTCTGCGTTTTCAAATGCAGATCGCCAATTGCGACCATCTAAATCAATTTCATAAATCCCCCAAGGTCCCGATTTCTCATCACCCGAGGAGAGAAGAATCTTCGTCGCATCCCAATCGAGACAAAGCTCACCCATATAAGCCGAAGACTTACGTAAGACCTTCGCCTCACCATCCTCTTGACAAAGCGGACCGATTAACAAGCTATTTTGATACCCACGAAGATGTTCATCATTCTTACCAAGCCATGCGGTATTTCCTTGATAATTTTGGAAAAGCCCCTGCTTTGTCCCCTTCGGACGATTGATGAAAAGAATCTGATCAAAGTCTACCGCAGGATGCTTTAAAAGCACGCGCTTTTGCAATTCACGGAAACGGTTCGCAATCTCTACGTCTTGCTTACCCCCCTTAATTTCAGCCTCCAACGCCTCAATTTCTTGAACGAGCGCCTCATATTCCGCCTCAGGATAAGCTTCAGGATATTTCTCTGCATAAGCATCCAGCGCCTCCAACAACGCAGGCGTATTCGTCCGCTTCAAAAGCGCCGCCAACTTCAACCGCTCCTGACGCTCTGCGAGCGTTTCAGCATGCTTATGAAAACGATTCGACTTGCCATATTCCGGCACAAAGAAAAGCGTCTGCGGAATACCATCCTTCTTATCCCACGAACGGCTATCATCCCAAACGATTTTGCGCTCTGCATCCGCAAGCGTAACACGCACACCATTTAAGCGATCCCCAATCGTTCCCTCCACGCGATTCCAAAGCGCAATCTTCTCAATGGGATAATCCGCCCCAAGGTCAAGCTCCCATGCCGGCTCCACCCCATTCTCAGGCGTATGCGTAATGGTATTCGCATTCCAAGACGGCGAACAATTCCCATCAATCGCACGACTCGCCAAAGCATTATGCGCCGTATTCGACTGCGAAGCCTTCCCCTGCGGAGCGATATTCTTGCCATTAACAAAAACTTCAACCTCCGACAAAGAAAGCGTCGCCGATTCCTTCGGAATATCCACAATCACATAACGCGCCGTTGCCATCGCCCATACAGAAGTCAACGGAAGAACCGATAAAAGCGTCGTCAGTAACACATTTTTTTTCATTTCTTAAATCCATAGATGAGTTAACATATTAATATATGCTTTAATTCTACTATTATATCTCAAAACACCCCCCCTCGTCCACAAAAAAATCACCCCTCTCCAGATTTTCCAAAATAGAGCCACCCCCTTCAATTCATTCATCGCAAATAAAAGAAAAATAAAACCGCAAAAATTCAAAACCACATAAAACACTCCTTCCCCCTGTATTCCCACAACAATCATTCTCATAACAATCGCAAGTCCAAAGCACAAAAAGATTACATCCCAAGCAATAACTTAAAATATCTCCCCCCTCAACCATCAAATAAACCTTACCCCTCCACCCTCATTTCCCCTCCCTTCTTCAACCACCCCTCCTCTCTCTTATTTCAATTTGATTCAAATTCAATTTCAATTTGAT
>JAUNQZ010000162.1 GCA_030535915.1 bacterium | reverse complement strand
CCATCACCGCAGAAGATTTCTTCTGTACCATTCTTAATAACATGATCGACTTTGATTTGGGTTGAACCGTTTGTTGCTGTTTCTTTGACCTTCAGAACAAAAGAGAACATGCCGTTGACAAATGTGGTTTCGCTTGCAAAAGCAATTGCAGCTTTTCCCTGTGACATATCTACATCGGCAATAACTGCATCGGGAGCATTCCATTCACCGGAAACCAACTCAAATACATTCGAATCATAAACGGGTTTCAAAAGCATGGATTTGAATGTGAGGGGGTCGCTCACTTCAACGGTGACCGTAATGGTTTCACCCGATGAAACAGTGGCATTTTCGGTTTTGCATCTGAGAACAGGAGATGTTGTTGCAAAAGCCATTTGACAAGATAATACGAGTGCAGTGACAACTAATAAAATTATAGTAATCTTTTTTTTCATTTTATCCTTTTCCTTTGTTGACCATTTTTATAATTGGCAAAATAATTGTTTTGAAAATTTTGTACATGCCTTAAATGGGGTAGGATTCGGGATCAAGCGAATGATAGAGAAGGTAAATTGCATCATCCGGGTTTTCAAAACCGTCACCATTGAAATCCAAGGGTTGATTGACGGGATATTCTGCATCGCCAAAGAAGAAGTGATACAGAAGGTAAATTGCATCGTCAGAGGTGAGTGTGCCGTCTCCGTCAACATCGCCGCGAATGAATCGTATATAATCGCAGACATTGCACCGGGTATCTGTGTCTGAATCATAAAAATGTTCATCAAGCAGAACCGTTTCTCCGCAAGTAGTGCAAATCTTCCAATGGTTGAATACATCATGAATCCATTCACCATCAAAGCTATGATCAACCGGCCTTACATAACCGCAACTGTTGCAGGTGTTGTCACACGGATTATCAAAAATGTGTTCTTCAACGACTGTGTGGTTGCAGTTTGTGCAAACGCATCCATGGTATAATTCGTTAATGGCAACATATTCGATATTTTCGTGCAGACAGTCGACAACTGCAAGATTTGCAGGGATAACCGTAAGTTCGATGGTGCCGTCAACTTCACCGATAAGAACGGTGCTGTCAACCATGGTCACAGGTGTCAAAGACTTGGAACGGAGGGTGAATTCATAAATGTTGGTGTTTACATCACGCGCAGAACTCCAGGCCGATACGGCACGCAAGGTGTTTGCATCAATGGACTGAAGGGTTGCATTAATGAGCCAACGTGCGGAAATATAATCAAAGATATCTGTATCAAATGACGGAACCAAGGCAAGTGACTTCAAGGGATCACTGTTTTCAATGCTGACTGTGAATGTGACTTCATCGCCCAACAGAACAACATCCGATGGGGTGTTGATGTATGCAATGGGAGCACCTGCAATGGGTATAATCTCTGTATATACGACTTCGTTACAGATGGAGCAGATCTTTTGTTTCAGACCGGTTTGGGTTGCGGTGGCTTCCTGAACGATAACCCAGTCACCGAGTTGATGACCGGTTGCATTATCAAAGTTACCTTTGTATTGCAATCCGCAATCGCTACAGGTGTAAAGCGTGTAACCGTCATCGATGCAGGTTTTTGGAATAATCTGCTGGGTTACGTTTCTGTGTTCACAGGCATCGCTGATGCTTAGCGCATACAAAATCAAATCATCATAAGCATTTTTTGCATAAGAAGTTGTGTTCGAAGCCGGCGAATAATTTCTGACCATGTAGAATTCCCAGGTAAGACCGGAAAGAATGACTCGACCGTTGCCAAGTGTGTATTCTGCAAGGGTCGGATTACCGTCGTTGTCCTGCAGGATGACAACAGCATCACCGGGCAATGTATCAAGATCAAAAGAAGTATGG
>JAUNQZ010000161.1 GCA_030535915.1 bacterium | reverse complement strand
GGTGGTCCTTATCGCCTTGAAAAGCATGACCCCGGAAAGGAAATTGTCCTCAAGCGTCGTGCAGATTGGTGGGTTTTCAACACCATCAGCGGTAAGGGTGTTTACAACTTTGACACGATTAATATCCGCTTCTTCCTTAGCCATGACAATGCCCTTGAAGCCTTCAAAAAGGGTGAAGTTGACATGATTGCGATTTATTCTGCGCGCCAGTGGGAAAAAGAAACCACGGGTGATAAATTCTATAAAAACTGGATTGTAAAGCAAAAAATTAGCAACCTAAGTGCCGTTGGTTTCCAAGGCGTTGTTATGAATATGCGTAAATATCCTTACAATGACCTCCGTGTTCGTAAGGCATTGGCTCACCTCTTTGATACCCGTCGTATGGTCAATGACTTAATGTATAATGCATACGATATTTATGGATCGTACTTTGAAGACCTTTACGATGACCCCGAATATGCACACTTACGCCCCAAGCATATTGAATTTGATATCGATGAAGCGTATCGTTTATTGACAGAGGCAGGCTTCAAAATCAACCATGAAACGGGTAAAATGATGATGCCGAATGGCGAACCCTTTGTCATTGATATGTTAATCAACCAAAAGAGTTCTGAAACTTTCTTGGCAGTCTATAAAAATGCGCTTCTTCGTCTCGGCATTGAAATGAAGATTACACTTGTTGACTTCGGTGCATGGATGAATAAAACCGGGAATCTTGACTTTGAAGTCACGAACTGTGCCTTTTCTGGTAGCATCCTCCGTGACCCCGAGCCCATGTGGCATAGCCGTCATAAAGAAACCAAGATGGGTGTGAACCGAGCAGGTTATGCAAATCCTGAAGCAGACAAACTCATGGAAGCGATGAAGACAGAATTCTCTCTCGCAGAACGCAATAAAATGTTGCGTAAGGTCGACAAAATGTTGACCGATGATGTGCCCTACATCCTCTCGTGGTATATCCGTGCGAGCCGTTTGCTTTACTGGAATAAGTTTGGAACCCCCTCTAATGTGCTTGGTAAGCGCGGAGATGAAATGTCGATTCCTTCCTATTGGTGGTATGATAACGACTCTGCGGAGGAGCTTGAATACGCGATGAAGCATGATTTACCTTTGCCAGCGCGTGATCCTAATCCAACCTTTAAGGAAACGCCAGCCTCTTTGAAGCGCATTGAGCGCATCAAAAAAGCAAAAATTGCAGAGGAAGCAAACGCAATTGCCCCCGAAAGCCCTACGCCTGTCGCACCTAAAGCTAAGTAAAAGATTTTTCACCGATGAGTAAACAAGATGATTTAGATGATATGCAAGAGGAACTCTTTGCTGCCGAAGAACCGCAGGAAGATGTTACTCAAGAAGTCCATATCACCCCTGAGCGACCAAAAGAATTGCCGAGTGTTCGAGATCGCGGTCCCTTTGGTCGACTGATGGATGATAACTTCTTGCAATTTGCCTCTTACTCCATTTGTGATCGTGCATTACCAACCGTGGAGGATGGCCTCAAACCTGTTCAACGGCGCATTCTTCACGCAATGTGGGAAAAAGATGATGGTCGTTTTACAAAAGTGGCAGGTGTCGTTGGTAATGCGATGCACTATCATCCACATGGTGATGCTGCAATTAAGGATGCAATTGTCACCTTGGCAAACAAGCGTTATCTCATCCAAGGGCAAGGAAACTTTGGCAATATTCTTACGGGTGACGAGGCGGCTGCGGCGCGTTATATTGAATGTCGTCTTACGAAACTCGCACGTGAACACATCTTTTCACCCAAAGTAACGGAATATGTACCAAGTTATGATGGCCGAAATAAAGAACCCGTTCTCTTGCCTGCAAAACTTCCATTAAGT
>JAUNQZ010000071.1 GCA_030535915.1 bacterium | reverse complement strand
AACTTGGTAGTCCTCTACGCCAGTGAGGCCAGAAAGATAGCCGAGGCTTGTTGCGGGGAAGGCCATATTGACATCATAGGAGACATATTTCGTCGGATTAATCTTGATGTTTTTAATGCCTGTTGCAACATAGTCAAAGTCTTTTTTCTTTTCGCATTCGGCGTCTGCAAGGGTGTATGCACAATCAAGCGCGTCTTCTTCCTTGACCAAAATGGTTGTGTCAAATTCCTTCTTATCTTTATTGACTAAAGTGAATGTAATTTGATGCGTTTCTTTGGCCTTGTCAGCTTCTGTGTATTGTTCACGTGTGAGCTTGAGGACTTCCGCTTTTGTGAGATAACCGCGTTTATAAATGGCAGTTCTTGCAGCTTCAGAGAAGGTTGCTTCACTTGTTGCTGTACCACGCTTGGCGTCCATTTGGACTTCTGCGACGGTGATTGCAATGGGGTTAATCTTTTCGGTGCAGTCAACCATCTTTGCTTCGGAGCGCCAGAAGAGAATGGCGACGCCGAGGAGGCCGATAATGATACCCGAGGTGCCGATGGTAAGAAGGGACTTACGACCGAGGCGGTCCACGAGGATCATTGCGATAATGGTCATACCGCAGTTGAGGCACTTAACGATGAGGTCACCCCAGTTAGCGAGGGCACCTTCGAGACCTGCCTGCGAGAGCACATCCACGATGTAAGCGAGCACGGAGTTAACACCGGTAGCTTGGTTACAAGCGAGAATGATGACAGCGAGGAGGAAGGGAACGACATACTTCTTCTTGAGGAGGGAGTCCTTCTTGACGGGAGCAGCTTCCGTTGTCTTTTCTTCAGCAACGGGTTCAGCGGCCATTTCGTCGTATTCCTTTTTGCCGCCTTCTTCGCCACGGGAACGAACGATAGCAGCGAGGGCGGCTTCCTTCTTACCCTTCTTGTAGAGCCAGCGAGCGGATTCGGAGATGACGAGTGCGCCGAGGGAGAAGATGACGCCGGGGATTGCGCAAATCCAGAAGATTGCCTTCCAAGCGAAGTCCTTAGCAGCGAAAATGGCAGCACCCTTTTCTGCGATGGTTGCATATTGGGCGCCTTCAACACTGTCTACATAGGCTGCACAAGCGATACCTGCCACAGCTGCGAAGACGAGGCCGATGGTGAGCATGAATTGGAACATGCCAGTACCGAAGCCACGCTTTTCAGCGGGGAGACACTCTGCAAGATAGAGGGGAACGACCACGCCGATGAAGCCACCTGCTGCACCCTGGAGGATACGACCAGCGACGAGCCATGCGAAGCCTTCAGGAATACAAATTACAGGCACGGAGAGGACGAAGCAAATACCCGAGAGGATCATGACCTTTTTACGGCCGAAGATATCTGCGAGGGTACCTGCGAAGAGCGAGGAAATCACCGAGCCGAGCAACACAGCAGCCACCACGAAGGAGATCTGCGATGCGCTGTAGTCGGTGGTTGCTTGCAAGTAGGGGAGAGCACCGGCGATAACACCGACGTCAATACCATAAAGCAAACCACCGAGACCGGCGATAAAGAGAAGGTATTTGTTGTAAAAACCAGTTGTCATGGGTTTTTCCTTGTTAATGATGAAATGACCTCACGCGCTGTGAGAGACACAGCGCGTGAAGGACATCTTTAGCATTCGGGGAGCGAAGCAGCAGCTGCGGACTGGCCGAGGCGGCGGACTTGTTCATCGGGCATAAAGATGTCGATGTTGTATTCAGGGAACTCTTCGGTGAGGACCTTCTTGGCGGTGGCGAGGATGAGGTCGCCGCCCTTGCCGGAAGAAACGCGGCCGAGGAGCATGAGAGATGTGTAATCATAGAATTCAGCATACCAGGGCAAGGTGTAGCCGAGGTAGATGCCGATAGCTTCGTAGATTTTCACTGCGGTGGGTTCGTCGGCTTCCATCGCCTTCTGGACTTCCTTCAGGCGGAGGGGAAGGGTTTCTTCCTTGAAGGGGAAACCTGCGGCGAGACCGAGCTTGTTCACAGCCTGCTGGGAGAAGTAGAGTGCACCCACACCAGCATCGCCGGACCAGGGGTCAACAGCGGCTTCGCAGTTCAAGTCGACGGGAGCGAAGGCGAGTTCGGAGATACGACCAGTGAGCACGCCCTTTTCGGAGTTGTCGATGTAACCGACAGCTTCGGAGGTACCCATGGCGAGACCGATGATGCCCTTCTTCCCGAGTGCGAGGCGACCGACGAGTGCGGAGACGTCACCATCGTTGGCGACTTCCAAGGGAACGCCGTAGTCGGCCTTGAGGCGCTTGAAGAGGAGCTGAGCCTTTGCGTATTCTTCCTTGTCCTTGATGCCCTTGATGAGGCCTGCGGTGCGGAGTTCGTTATCAACGATAACACCTGCAGAGGAACCACCGATAGCATCGACTTTACCGCCGGGGAGGTTAGCGATGGTTTCTTCAAAGCCAGCCTTGATGTGATCGTAGTGGTAGGAAGCATCGGTAGCATTGTAGGGATCCCATGGGACTTCCTTTTGCCAGACGCTTTCGCCATTGACCATTGCGGTGAGCTTGAAGTCAGAACCGCCGAGGTCGAAACCAATGCGGTTACCATTCATGTTACCACCGAGGGAGATGGAGAGGTCGTGACCAGCAGGAATTTCAGCTGCGGGGCAAGCGACGATTTCGATCGGACGAGCATAGATGGTCTTGAAGAAGTCCCAGTCGAAGGCACGTTCGCCAGCTTCGGAGTAGTCGCCCTTAATCTTTGCAACGACAGCTTCGGGAGCGTCGATGTAGATTTTGAAGCCACCCGCGGACCAAAGCATGAACTTGACGATGCGTTCAACGAACTTGGGGAACTTCGCGCAGTTGAGCATCTTCTTAGCATAAGGGAGCTCGTAGCGGTTGACAGCGCCGTTGTCGCGTTCAACAGCGATAACGATGAGGCCTGCTTCGGGGTCAGCCTTAGCTTCTTCACGGATTTTGCGCAACTTTAAGAACGCTGGCTTGAAGCCAGGATCAAAGGGAGGCACAAACTTGAGTTGATTGCATGTGCAGTTAGACATGTGTTTTTTCTCCTTGTTTTTTGAACTAAGAACGAGTGAAAGGGTTTAGACATTGAGTTGCTCAGCGGACTGAGCTTTATCCATGTCGATGTCGAGTTTGACGGTTTCGATACCGAGTGGCTGAATGGCCTTCCAGGCGCCACGGGTGAAGTCGGGGACTTGCACGGGCATGCCGTCATTTTTGGCGGAGACTTCGGAGAGTTCTGCGATGACGGACCACTGGCAGGATTCGTAGACGTTGATATCGAGGGGGAGACCATTCTGCAAGCAGTAGCAGAGGCGGAGATCCATGAGGAAGTCCATCCCTCCGTGGCCACCCATTTTCTGTGCGATTGTACCAGCGTCACGCCATAAGGGGTGCTGATACTTGGCATAGATTTCGTCAAGTTGTTTAGCGTTGGCCCAACCCAAATGGGGGGCTTGGTATTCAGGATCGAGAGCGATCTGAAGGGGGTAATCTTTGAGTATGCCCTTGGTGCCGCTAATGAGATTGATGCGGGTGTAGGGACGGGGACTCGTGGTGTCGTGCTGAACCATGATGGTGCGACCTGCAACGGTCTTAATGATGGCGGTGGACATGTCGCCTTGAGCCCAAGGACCACGGATTGCATCCTCATTGCTCATGCCATATTTGTAACCTTCGGATTTTTCAGCGAGGTCATTCATTTCAGCGTGGTGGGCTTTGACATATTCAGAGAAGCCGAATTCGCCAGAGTTCATCGCTGTGAGGACACGCATTTGGTCATCGGTACGACCGACATTCATGTACTGGCAAATGGGACCGAGGCCATGGGTGGCATAAGGATTGCCTGTGTGTTGCGCATTCCACTTCAAACGCCAGAAGCCTTCGTAGGAATTCTCCTTGAAGTTCCACGCACGCAAATCGTGAATGTAGGCGCCTTCGCCATGTACGAGGGTTCCGAGGATTTTGTTACGCACGAGGTTGAGCGCGAACATTTCGGTGGCGCCATAGCAGCAGTTCTCGAGAAGCATGCAATGGACACGCATCTTTTCGGCCATGTTGACAATCTTCCAGCAATCTTCGACAGTGAAGACCATTGGCACTTCGCACGCGACATGTTTGCCGTGTTCCATTGCGAAGAGAACCATTTCGACATGGACCTGCCAAGGGGTTGCGATATAGACGAGATTGACCTCAGGGTCGGTGACCAACTTTTTCCATTCTTCGGTTGAGCCAAAGAAACGCTTGGGCGCGGCAAAGTTATGGTCGGTTAACCACTTGACTTGGTTGTTAACGCGTGCTTCGTAAAGGTCGGAGAGTGCTGTAACGCGAACGCCAGGAATCGCAGAGAGACGGGAGACTGCACCAGGACCACGCATGCCTAAGCCAATGATACCGACCTTAACGGTTTCCAAAGGCGCACACGCGAGATTTCCCACATGTTGAGCATTGGTAGCGGTAGCGAGCGCTTTTGTAACTCCTGGCAACGCGGCCGCCGCACCAACAAGTGCAGAGGTCTTGAGGAAGCCACGGCGAGTAGATAAGAAGCCCATAGTTACTCCATGATTCGTACAAACAAGCAATCGCTTAAGTTTTACCAAAAGCGAACTTCAACTTTTCTATATAATACCAAAAATCATAAAAAGGTCAATCTTTCTACTTTATGCGTGCGTGCGCGGGCGGAGATCGCGCGCTTCTAATGTTAGAAAAAGTCTCTTAAATCAACCTTTTACGAATAAATTTGAAAATGTTTCGTTTTGTGAAAAAGAAAGGTTAGGGGGAGGGGGGAAGATTTTGCGTTGTTTTCGCGTTGTTTTTTCGAACGAGTGGAAGGAGAATCCAAACGGCGACGAGCAAGACCGCCACGGCTGCTGCAATGTTGAGCGCACGCGCAAAGAGAGGCGAATACTGCAAGAGATGAGCAAGGGTTCCGCCTAAGAGTGAATAGCCACACATAACAACAAAGGCACAGACGGCAAAGGTTAACCCAAGGAGCATGAGCCAAAGTTTTTTGCGGGGATTTCCTGGAGAAATAAATTGGGGAATAAAGGCGATGAAAAAGAGAATAACTTTGGGATTGGAGAGGTTGAGAATAATGCCACGGCAGTAGTAGTTGAGGGGGGTGAGAACTTCGTGTTCGCCGAGGGTGACGGTACTTCCCCAAAACATTTGCCAGGCAATCGTGAGGAGATAAAAGGCACCCCCGACAGAAATGGCTGAAACCGCTTTTGGGAAGCGTTGCAAAAGCGTCGCCGTGCCAAGAAGTGCAAGGGTGATGTGTACGCTTAATCCCGAGATGAGTCCGAGCGTCACCCAAATCCCCGCCATCGCTCCCATGCCTGCGGATTGAGCTAGCACAAAGCAATTGTCGGGTCCTGGTGCGACCGCAAGAAAAAGCGATGCACACACAAATGCTAAAAACCTCGACCTCGTCATACGCGTAAACCTTTGGATGGAGAGATGAAAAGAGCGTTTAAACCACTTCAAAGCGTGCGTGGCTTAGCCTTGCATCTTGCGATGAACGCCATGTGAACGCAACCACGCAAAGACAAGCTTTTTCGGGAGTCCCATAATGTTGGAATACGAGCCCGTGTGAGAGGCAATTAGAATTTCTCCATGGGCGTTGATATCGTATGCACCCGCACGATCATAGGGTTTGACACGATAGAGATAATCATCAACGGTATCGACCCCATAGTTCTTAAATCGTAAACTAGAGGCTTCGACAAAAACTTCAGAGTGCTTGGCCTTGGGATCAACAAAAGCAACCGCTGTGTAGACGGTTTGCGTTTGCCCTGAAAAAGAGGTCAACCATGCGCGTGCTTCTTCTTTGCTACTGGGCTTGCCATAGATGCGTCCTCGAAAGGATACCACCGTGTCAGCCGCAATGATAAAGGCTTCTTTGTAGACTTCACGCAAGGCACGGGCTTTGCGTTTGGCATTATAGAGCACGGTCGCAATGGGATCGTCGGCAATGCACACCTCTTCACAATCGACATGATGCACTTTGAATTCGTACCCAAGCCCTTCAAGAATGGCTTTACGACGGGGAGAGGCAGAGGCGAGGAGAAGGGGAATCATGGCTTATTGGAGACGATGTAAAAGGCTTGTTGCAAAGGCACGCAAGGCTTCGGTTTTAGCTTCAGGTAAACAGTTCAGCGCCTTCAAGGCTTGCTGCGTGCAATATTCCGCAGAGGTTTGAACGGCTTCTTGTTCACCATCATAAACCGCAATGGCACTGAGTTCGTTGCCTTGTTGGCTTTGCTGTGCATCGAGGAGGTCGTCGATGTATTGAAAGGCGAGCCCGATATTGGTACCATAGGTGAACATGGCTTCTTGAACTTCGGGTGAAGCTTTTGCAACGATGGCTCCCATAACACACGCCGTGGCAATGAGCATGGCGGTTTTGTTGAGGAAAACATAACCCAGTAAGGCTGGCGTCCATGTCGATGCATCTACTGTTGCAGCACCAATGTCTGCAATTTGTCCATGAACGACATCCATGGAGGCGCGAGTGAATTTCGGCAGAAGTTGTGCCGCTGTTTGACACTGTGCAATTTGCTCAAAGGCAAGCCCTTGCAAATAGTCACCCGCAAGAATCGCGACACCTTCACCATATTTCGCCCAAACGCTCGGAGCACCGCGGCGTTCGGTGTCATTATCCATAGAGGGTAAATCGTCATGGACGAGGGTGTAGCTGTGGAGAAGTTCAATCGCCATGGCGGCATGAATCGCATCGGCTTCATTGGCTTCGGTCGCACCGCATGCGTCTGCAACGAGAAGGGTTAAAATCGGACGCACACGCTTTCCACCGACTTGAATGGCATGTCGGAGGGAGTCGATAAAGGTCGCTTGAAAGGGTGCTTCTGTGGGTAAAGCCCCTAAGCATTGGTCGAGGGCGTCTTCAATTATTTTTCGTTTGGCGGCAAGGGTTTGTGCGAGATCCATGCAGTCCTCCAATACGCATTGAAATGAAATCCATCGGTGATAAACGTCTACTGCCGAAGGTTTTCACCCTCGGCAGTAGCAGTAAACGCATTAGCTATTAGCGACAGCGGCTGCAATCATATCGCCGACTTCTTCGGTGGTGAAGCCCATTTCGTTGGCGAGCTGAGACTTCATCTTGGGCGTGACAGAAGCAATCGCCTTTTCAATCGTACGGGCGGCTTGAACTTCGCCGAGGTGTTCCAACATCATTGCACCTGCACCGATAGCAGCGATGGGGTTAATGGCATGTTTACCGGTCCACATCGGAGCAGTGCCACCGATGGGTTCAAACATCGAAACGCCATTGGGATTAATGTTACCTCCCGAGCTTACGCCGAGACCGCCTTGTGTAATCGCTGCCAAGTCGGTGATGATATCACCAAACATATTTTCGGTGACAATCACATCAAACATTTCAGGACAGGAGACCATGTAAAGGGTCGTTGCGTCGACATGGAAATACTGACGCTCAACATCTGGATATTCTTCGCCGACTTCTGCAAAGACACGCAACCAAAGCTGATACATGTAGGTGAGCACATTGGACTTACCAACGAGTGCGAGGGTGTTCTTTTCACCTACGCCACGTGCCTTCTTGCCGTACTTACGAGCATATTCAAAAGCATAACGAATGCAACGTTCAACTTGTTCATAGGTATAGGTCATGACTTGGGTTGCAACGGCATCCTTGGAGTTGGCACGCGAAATGCCACCCATACCGGTGTAGAGGCCGCCCGAGTTTTCACGCACAACACAATAATCAATGTCTGCAGGTCCCTTGCCCTTGAGCGGTGTTTCAACGCCGGGATAGAGACGAATCGGACGAAGATTAATGTACTGGTCGAGTTCGAAACGCATCTTCAAGAGGATGCCTTTTTCGAGGATGCCAGGAGTGACGCGAGGATCGCCAATAGCGCCGAGGAACATCGCATGGTGCCCGCGGAATTCTTCTAATACAGAATCGGGAAGAATTTCACCTGTTGCGAGATAACGCCCTGCACCGACATCATAGGTCGTGGTGTCGAGTTTAAAACCAAATTTTGCTTCTGCGGCATTGAGGACTTTCATGCCCTCGGCGACAACTTCAGGGCCTGTTCCATCTCCGGGAACAACAGCAATTTTGTATGTATTCATTCTTTAATATCCTTGTCTAATAAAGGGGTTTGTAGGAGACCCG
>JAUNQZ010000160.1 GCA_030535915.1 bacterium | reverse complement strand
GGCGCTGAAAATCTGTCAGCGCGAAGCGCTTTGCGGACAGATTTTGCAGCGCACCCTTTTGCGTCTTTGCGGTGAATCCTCGAGCGCAGCGAGGCGCTTTCGGTGGTTGCTTTTGAAGTGCCATAACATAAAATAAACTTTACTTTTTAATTAAAAAGTGTTATTTTATTTAATGTTATCTTTAGAGGAGGTGTGTAATGGCAAAGCGGGTTCCTTATTTATTTCCACCGACGGTGATGGCATTAAAAGCGTTTGGTGAGGATTTGAAATTAGCACGGTTACGACGTGATATTTCATTAAAAATGATGTCGGAACGGACAAGTTTAAGCGTTGTGACATTGACACAAATTGAAAAGGGGTCACCCTCTGTTTCGCTGGGTAATTATATGCAAGTTTTGTTTGTGCTTGGGATGGATCAAAAGATACGTCAAGTTGCGGCGGATGATCAGCTTGGGCGAAAACTTCAAGATTTAAACTTAACGCTTCGTAAGCGCGCTTCTAAACGGGAGGATGTATGAGTCCGCAAGAATGCTTTGTTTACTTTGATCATCTTACCCTTGGACCGCCTCCATTGATGGGACGGTTATCGATTTCACAAACGCGGGGGAAGTCCTTTTTTACATTTGCGTTCGACCCACACTTTATGAAGACGCAAAGACTTGCACAACTCGACCCAGAGCTCCACTTTTATGCGGGACCTCAATATACAAACAAGGCTAATTTTGGGCTCTTTTTAGACTCTGCTCCAGATCGTTGGGGCCGGCGATTGATGCAACGGCGCGAAGCACTTCTTGCGCAACAAGAAAATCGTCCCCCTCGGAAATTACAAGAACCCGATTATCTTTTAGGTGTCTATGATGAAACGCGCATGGGAGCGATTCGCTTTAAAATGGAGCCTACGGGACCTTATCAAAGTCATTTAAAAGCACTCGCAACGCCTCCCTGGACGTATCTCCGAGAACTTGAGGAAGCGTGTCGAAAGTTTGACCATGAGCAACCGCTGACAGATGAAGCACGTTGGCTCTCCATGTTGATTGCACCGGGATCCTCCCTCGGCGGCGCTCGACCCAAAGCCAATGTTTTAGACCCGCAAGGCGCTTTATGGATTGCTAAATTCCCTTCAAAAACAGATGATTACAATGTTGCAGCTTGGGAATATCTCACCACTCAAATGGCACGCGACGCCGGTTTACGGGTGCCGCATTGCAAGTTAGAAAAATACTCCAAATATGGTTCAACCTTTTTGACGCAACGATTTGATCGTCAAGACACGCGCCGCCTCCACTTTGCATCCGCAATGACACTGCTTGGAAAAACAGATGGTGCACATGCACAAGAAGGCGCCTCCTATCTTGAACTCGCCGCCTTTATCACCCAACAAGGACATCAACCGACCGAAGACCTTGAAGAACTTTGGCGAAGGATTGTCTTCTCAATCGCCGTCTCGAACACCGACGATCACCTCCGCAATCATGGGTTCCTCTTATCCTCGAATGGTTGGCGACTGAGCCCTGCTTACGATATCAATCCCAATCCAGAAGGGCAGGGGCTTTCACTTAACCTTTCAGAAACAAGCAATGCGCTTGATTTTGGACTTGCATTAGAGGTTGCTCCAGCGTTTCGATTAACGCAACAAAAAGCAAATGCAATCCTTCATCAAATCCGAACCGTGGTTGCTCGTTATGCAGATTATGCATCCGCATTACATCTCTCTCGTTATGAAATCTCCCAACTCGCCCCAGCGTTTAACGTTTAATTTTAAACGCCAGGTCCGCGAGGGGTTATTGTGGGGCTTAGGGCGCTCAAACGCCGCGATGGCTTTTTAACCGCTAGGTCCGCTAGGGGTTTGCTGATATTTCCGTTCGCTAGGGGCTTCGCCCAC
>JAUNQZ010000070.1:262-8361 GCA_030535915.1 bacterium | reverse complement strand
TGGCACAACCTATAGTTGCCATCAATGCTATCAGCATCAATGTTAAGCAGATGAAGCGTTTCATCTAAGGCCTCCTTTTCTTTTGACTTTAAAGTCGTTTTCTTGTTTGGCAAGGCCTGCGATTGAAAACATTTTCAAACCGCTTGAAAGTGTTTTAACCGCTAAGACGCAAAATGGTGCGCTGCAAAATCTGTCCGCAAATGCGCTTCGCGCTGACAGATTTTCAGCGCCCCTTTGGGTCTTGTGATAAATAAATCAATCATGGTTTTAATTCTTTCGAGCGGAGCGAGCCGCATCCAAAACCTTTTCGTGTATTTGCCAGTCGTTTCACTCCTTGACTCGGCAAGCTCGTCCGATAGACTCAATGCTCCTCGTTTCACTGCGGGCTTTCGCTATTCATGTATTTCGTGGTTTTTCCTCGAGCGCAGCGAGCCGCATCCAAAACCTTCCGTGTTTTCCGTGTCTTCCGTGGTTTTTTCCCTCGCGGTCCTCGCGGTTAAAAGCCTAGAGGTCCTTTCCGTGAGAGAGACAGTCAAGATAAGCGATGGCTCGCAAATCCTTGTCTTCTGTTACCCATGTCACATGTTTACTTGCAAGGTATTCCAACCCATAACCGTGTTTTGCTGCGTTGAGGATTATCCTCCACGTGTTTGAGCCAATGGCGGAGTATTCAATCACCTTACAAAAACCGTCAATATAAAAGATGAAAAGCCGTCGTTCATCTTCGATCCCAAAGCCAGCAATCGCCGACCGCAGATCGAAATAATGATGCATTTCCATCTCTGCCAACCGTTCATCGGTTATCCTTGTGTCAATCACTTCTATTTGCATGCCCGAAGCACCTCTCTTGTTGTTTTTACCACGACTCACAACGCATGAGTCTCTATAATATAGCGATTTTTTACAAAAAAACAGGCATAGTTTTTCGACTTTTCAACGTTATTCAAACAAAATAACCCACTGAAATATCAATGGGTTACAAAAAAAGTGAAAAAATTTTTAAAGGTTTGAGTTTTTGTAAAAAAATCACGCGGTAAGTTTGACCTCAAAGGCCTTAGACGGCAACCTTAAATGAAGCCTTGCAATACTAAAAAAGCCCCAAGTAAGAACCTGGGGCGAGAGGATTATTGTCGTGTGAGTTTCACAACTATAATGCTATCGCATCGACAGTCTATACTTACGCAGCGTAAATTTCTTTTTGAAGGGCGACATAAAAGTCCATCACTTCTTTAATTGAGTCGAAGCCCGTTGAGGAACAAGCACCACGGAGTGTTGTGTAGCGTTGCATCAAGAGGTCACGGAAGCTCTCGGCTGTCAAGGTCCATACCCCATCATGAACATAGTTCTCAAGCATAATCTTTAAAAGACACTGACATTCGCCCGTAAGATTGGCAAATTTCTTTTCTGCCATTTCCGCGCGCAACGCCCTTGTAATCGGCTCCACGTCATAAGCAATATCGAGCATTACATCGAGAATATCATATGCCTCATGCCCCGTGTTGCGTTGAATATCCCGTAGACTATTAGGATTAAAGCCAATAAGTTCCAGCGCTTCTATAAATTCCTTACGCTTTGCCATATCCGCCCAACATGCCTTTAATAATTCTGGCGTCTTTGTCACCTTTCGCACGGCTACGGCAAAGCGATTGAGAAACTCCGTAACGCTCAGCATTTCATTATCAAAGATGACATGCTCTTTCCACTTAGCCATAATGACACGACCGCTTGAGAGGGTTACTTTGTTTGGCTGTTGTCCTTGCTTTTCACATGTACAAGGGATACATCCACAAACCGAACACGGCGTTCTTTCAGGCATAGGACCTTTTCCGCCTCCGCTCTTACATTCACACGGATTCTTCCCACACCTTCCGCATGTCACTTCTCCATCCCAGCTGGGATCTTTGAATTTCTCCGTCGCACCGGTGAAGTCATAAATCGTGAAGTAAGCCTTTCCATCATAGAGACGCGTACCACGCCCAACAATTTGCTTAAACTCCACCATACTCTTTACTTGCTTCATTAAGACAATGGAACGCACATTACACGCATCCACACCGGTTGAGAGTTTCTGTGAGGTTGTGAGAATCGTAGGCACTTCATTTTCGTTATTGCGGAACTCCTTCAAATACTGTTCACCAATGGCGCCGTCCTCTGCTGTGACGCGTTCGCAATAGTGTGGCGCATAAATCCCATACTTCTGAGCCTCCTCACGAATCAAGTGAACGATACGCGCCGCATGTTCCTGCGTCACACAAAAGACCAACGCCTTCTGGTTGCGTGGCATCACCTTGAAAAGCTCCTCCACAAAATGCTTATCGCGGTCATCAATCTGAATACGCCTCCGCTCCAGATCATCATTTTCATAAATATGACCGATTTCAACCTCTTCCGGCCGTTCAATAACATCACCCGACTCAGGGATATAATCCCGAATGGTGGAATCAATAACCTTCACGCGATAAGGCGTCAAAAAGCCATCTGCAATACCCTTCTTAAGCGAATACGTATAAACAGGTTCCCCGAAATAAGCATACGTCGAGCCATTAACGTCACACTTTGGTGTTGCCGTCAATCCGAGATGCGAAGCGCTTTTAAAATAATCCAAGACCGTTCGCCAGGTCGACTCATCATTCGCACCACCGCGATGACATTCGTCAATAATCACCAAGTCAAAGAAATCCGGCGAGAACTTCTTAAACTTCACCTCTCGCTCAATCGCTTCACCAACCTCAGCCTCACTCTCGGTCTCACCCAAAAGCGTCTGATAAAGGGTGAAGTAAACCGTCCGATCCAACGGCGGGTTATCACTTCCCGCATCCAAACGGTAACACTCATTCTGTGAAAAGATGAAACTCTCCTTCGCTTGATCCGCAAGGATATTCCGGTCCGCCAAAAAGAGAATCCGTGGTTTACGCTTTCCAATCGAAGTCCGCGTCCACTTCGCCTCGACCAACTTCTTCACCAACTGATAGGCGATAAAGGTCTTACCTGTACCCGTAGCCAAGGTAATCAACGCATTCTTCTTCCCATTCCCGAACGCCTTAATCACCGCCTCCACCGCACGCTCTTGATAATAGCGCGCCTTCGGCAAAAAAGGAATCTGACGACAGACCTTCTCCAAGAGGGTCTCCGTGTCCGTGCGCTTGAGAAGCTCTACCAATTCCACTGGATTTGGAAATTCCTCAATCGTAAAATCATGCGTTCCTCCCGTCACCATATCGAAGGAACGAACCATCACCCCATTTGTGGAATACGCAAAACGCACCCCCAACGCCTCGGCATAAAAACGCGCCTGAGCCTCACCGGCATCCACCGACTTCTCGTTACTCTTCGCCTCGACTACCGCAATACGGCGACCCTCATACATCAACACATAATCCGCGAACAACGGCTTGTGAGAGCGCCCGTCATGCTCAATGCGACCCGGAGCCACCATCTGCTCCACCGCCACCTTTGCAGGCGCATCCTCCCACCCCGCATCACGCAAGGCAGGATCAATCAAATCCTTTCGCGTCTGTGCCTCATTCATTGCTCAAACGCCTCCGCTAAAACCGCCTTGCGCAACGCCTCCGCCGCCTTTAAACCACGCTCCGCCTCAGCCTTCAACCGCTCACACCGCACCTTCACCGCTTCCAGCTTGGCGACAATCGACTGTTGCTCTGCTAAAGGAGGAAGGGGAATAAAGATGGATTTTATCGCATCTGAGTTTGTACTTGGACGACCAAGTGAAGGCACCAAATGATAAAAGTCAAAGTTTTGGCAGAAATGCCATAAATATCTAGGGGCTATCTTCTCTCCAGGAATGACACCAAAACAAGTATCAATATTCCAAAAAGGCTCTTCAATTAGTAATGGCTTATCAAGAGTCCCTTTTCTACCTACGGTTACAGTATTAGCAGGACATCTAAACTTTGTTGCTTGGCAAATATATCCTCCACTTCCAAAAACCGGATAAGCGCCGTCTTCAGCTTGGATGTCATGATGTGTTGCACCAGCTTTTATCTCGCACACATCGCCGAGTTTGACGGTGGGGGCGGAGAGGGATTGGAAGGTTTCATCAAGTTCGGCTTTAAAGGTCTCATCGGCCAAGGCGGCTAAACGCTTAAAGTGCGTAGCCAATGCATCCGCTTCTTCTAATCCCTTTTCCACCTTCGCCACAATCTCCCGCTGCACCTCCAACGGAGGAAGGGGAATGGGAAATCCCATCAACTGTTTGCGTGAGATTGAAGGGAAAACCGAACCTGCGCCTGCTACGTCATTAAGTTTTTCATTAGAGGCAAGAAAATAGTTATACAAATAATCACGCAATAATGAATTTGCAGGAATAAAGGTACACAATCCTCGTCCAATACAAATTTCTCGTTGTGTGATATTAACCGTACCAACGGGTGCACGCACACTCATTACAATTGAATCCGCATCCGCCAATTTGGTAACTTCTTTTGTATAAACATTAGATGTTTGCAAGAACTTCTCGCCAAAAGCCTTACATCCTTGATGAAACTCAACAAACGATGAATCCGAAGTATAGTTTACTCCTTCAGGTGATTGTCCAGAAACCACCTCGCACACATCGCCGAGTTTGACGGTGGGCCATGGGGTGTTGGATGTGGCGGTGTTGTTCATGGTTACCATCCCTTGAGGAGTTCGCCGATGGCGGCATAGGCCGACTGAATTTCCGCACGACATTCGGCAGCGGTGGCACGCACTTCGGGTTTGATGTTGGGATTTTTCACGGAGAGGTCGTAGGTCTCGAGATCAATCGTTGCGGGGTCAACCGTCCAGTAGGAGGTATTCCCATCACACGTGATTTCGCCTTTGACCATGGCTTCAAATTCGGCAAGGTCGCGTTCATTCAAGGGACGCGTTTTACCGAGGGAGACGCCTTTCATATCGAGTTGATAGTAGCGAATCGGGTCAACCGTGGGACCATCCTTCGTGAAGAAGAGAACCACCGTTTGCACACCAGCAGTAAAGACCTTTGCGGGAAGGTCTAAAATCCAATTGAGTTTACAGCGCGTGAGCAACATCCGACGAATGGCAATGGAGGCATTGTCGGTATTGGAGAGGAAGGTGTTTTTAATAATAATCGCCGCACGACCACCCTTTTTGAGCTTGGCAATAAAGTATTCCATAAACATCAGCGCGGTTTCACTCGTGGTAATGGTGAAGTTCTGCTGATTAATCTTATTGGCACCAGCACCGAAAGGAGGATTTGCACCAATGACATCTACACGGTCACGCTCCGTAAAGTCGGCAATCTTATTGGAGAGCGTATCGCCAAAGGTAATCGTCGGTGTCTCCAATCCATGCAAAATGCAGTTCATCTGTGCAGAGACATAAGCCAGCGGCTTCACTTCACCACCAGTGAATGTATGGTGTTGTAAAATATCATACGCCTTGGGATCATTCTTCGCCTTCTCGCGCATGTGATGGTACGCCTCGCAGAGGAAGCCTCCAGAACCGCAAGCACCGTCATCAAAGCGTTCTCCAACCTCGGGATCGAGAAGACGAATCATGGTGCGAATCAACGGACGCGGTGTGTAATATTGACCACCATCACGACCCGCATTCCCCATCTCACCCAAACGCGATTCATAGAGCACCGAGAGTTCGTGTCGGTCCTCCTCTGTCTGGAATTTCAATGGCTGCATCAGTGTAATCACTTCACGCAAAAGATAACCATCCGTAAAGCGACAATTCAACTGTTCAAAAATTGACCCCACGCGATACTGAATCGTATCCGTTGCGGTTGCCGAATCCTTCAGTTTTCGCAATTCGGGAAAGAGGGTTCGCTGCACAAAGTCAATCAACTCATCCCCGCAAAGAATGGCATTCTCATCCAGCGAACCATCCGCCTTTACTGGATAAGCCCAGGTACTCCACCGCAACGCTTGCTTCAACGCCGGTTCATAGACCTTTCCCACCATCTCAGCTTCCAGTTGACGCTCCTCTTCACGCGCATCCAAATAACGCAAAAAGAGCAACCAACTCGACTGCTCCATATAATCCAACGCCCCGGAACACCCACTGCCGGGTTGCCACAACAATTTATCAATCGCATTAAACGCCGTTGCTGCAGAAGAGATTTGTTCTTTACGCTTTGTTGCTTTTGCTCGTGCCATAATCTTACCTTTTCAGGCGTTCTCAACGTCTTTTAAGCAAAACAACAAAAAAGACGCACCCTCAAATTGATTGCTTTCAACCGAACCCCTCCAAAAAGGTCATTTCGGTTGAACGAAAAATATACGTAGAACGCATTTTATCTACCATTGAAAGAATTCACATCCTCCAACCTCTACCCATGAGTATATCATATATATACGCACGCGTAAAGGAGAAAGAGAACAAAAATGTCGGTAATTATATGCTTTTTCGACAAATTGTTAAACTTTTAAAGATTGAGCATCTTGCTAATATGCTTTATACACCGCACGCATGCAAAATTATTTCCATGCTCCAAAAATAATCTTGCTTTTCTTTTTCTAGTTAATACCATTGTAGATTTTATTTATATTTTGTCAAAAACACTTGACAAACGGTAACTGCATGCGTTATAATGTGGTCGTTTTTAGGAGGAAAGTCAAATGCCACTTGATAAAGAAAAAGTTAGGAAATTAATGATTGCGCAAAGGATGCAACAAAAAGAACTTGCAGAAATGTGCGGTGTCACCGAGGCGGCGATGAGTCGTTACCTATCAGGAGAACGCCAACCTAAAAGTGAAACGCTCGCTAATATGGCGACTGCGCTTCAAACAACATCAAACGATCTGTTGGGACGTGTTTCACCCACAGATTCGGAAGAAGTGTTTCACCTCGTCGCTCGTAATGTCGCTACAATTCCACAAGAGATTCGGCTTAAATTAATACAACTCTTGTCTGCTCCACAAGAGACAATAGACAATACAAACAAGGGGAAGAAGTAAAATGGGGGGAAGAGGCACTTATGCGTCAGGAAATACAAATACACCATTTCTTTATAAAAAAGTTGGGATATTTCATGGCGTTAAAGTTTTAGAGGGAATTGGTTCGTTACATAATCTTCCAGAAGAGTCACACGCGAGTGCGGCATACGCAAAACTTTTTAAAGATGGAAGTTTACAAATGTTGCGATTTTATGATCAAGACCGATATTTGACTCTAGAAATAGGGTTCCATTGCGAGCCTAAACTAACAGGGCACAATAATCCGGTTTATCATATACATGAATATACTCGAAATTTCGAACGATCTCCTGCGCGTCTTCTTCGCGCGGATGAAGTAGAAAAATATAGAAAATTTTTAACACTAAAGGGACATCTAAAATGACTGCAGATGAGACAAGGCGTTTTCTTGATTGCTTAACATACGAAGATAATACGATCAAACTTTATGGGAAGGTGTATTGGTGCTTGGGTGTTACTTATGATCAGAATACAGAAATTTACGCAATGTATGTTTATGAGGGAGATCCAGTGACATATAAAAGTATTCGCGATTTGTTCGCCATTGAATCAACATCAAGAGACGAATGTATGCAATGTTTTATCGAGGATAAATTTTGGGATGGAAAATCATTTTATGAGGTCGCCTCAGATATTGATTGGGTTGATCTGTGAAGAGGAGATATTAATGCAAAAAGGAACATTCCCATTTTCATTTTCAATTACAAAAAGTAAACATCTTGATCGCTTTGTCACAAAACTTCGCGCAATAGATGACGATTTGACAAATATAAAAATTCCAGGACGCCGATACGATACTATTGAAGAGGCCGTCTTGAATATGTATATTAAAGCGAACATTCACGAGATTCCCGTGCCAATACAGGATGTTATAGGCGCGCTAAAATGCAAACTTTACGCATACAGTGCGATGGGAGAAAAGGTTGCGAAGGAATTACTTCATTGCAGCCTTGATGCTGTTGCTATTCAATATCCATCATGTGAAAATTCACGCATTTTATTTAATGACAAGCAACCGTTCTGTCGACAAAAATTTAGCATTTTTCATGAAATCGGGCATCTCTTTCTCTTAACCCTAAAAATATCCCTTAAAAAAGACCGGGGTTCAAAACCACTGAAATTGAAGCTCAAGTCAACTGAAATTGACGAGCTAAA
>JAUNQZ010000070.1:0-247 GCA_030535915.1 bacterium | reverse complement strand
CATATTGAAGCGCAATATCGCCCATATTGAGTCAAAGTGGGCGATATTGAAAAATGGCTATTAAATCGGCTTGATGGGCGCTTAATTGACGTTTGAGAAGAGACGCTCGGGGTCCCCTGTCTGTGTCTTTTCAGAGAGTGCTTTAAGGCGCTTTTCGTCTTTTAAATGCTGTCGTAAGTCGGCACATTTTTGGTAGAGTGCGGGGTCTCTTGTTTGGCATTCTTTGAGGATGTTGTGCAAACGTGGA
>JAUNQZ010000069.1 GCA_030535915.1 bacterium | reverse complement strand
CTACAGGTGATGAAGGATTTGTGGGCTACGTTTTATATACTTATTAATCGCGCGAGTTTGCGCGAAAAGGTAAGCGTATCATGGAGGAATCTGTTTGCGACAAAAAAAGTTTTCTTCTTTGTTTTTGAGATAGAGGATTAAAAGTGCGTAGAATTAAGCTTTTTGAGCGTCTCTTTGGAATCGCTTTGAAATCTCCTCTAGGCGAGACTTTTTTGACTTGACCTTTTACCCCTATAAATGGGATAATATACACAGTTTATACTTTCGAGTTGAGACTCTTGTTTTATGAAAGGAAAAAGGTCTATGGCCAAAGCTAAAGCAGAAAAGAAGACGGTCCGTTTCGTGGATACGACGCTCCGTGACGCCCACCAATCCCTTTGGGCAACGCGCATGCGTACCAAGGATATCTTGGAAATTCTCGAAGCTGTTGATGACGCAGGTTACTATGCTATCGAATGCTGGGGCGGTGCAACGTTCGACGTGTGCATGCGCTTCCTTCGTGAAGATCCCTGGGAACGCCTTCGTCAGATTAAGGCCGTTTGTAAGAAGACCCCCTTGCAGATGTTGCTCCGCGGCCAGAACTGCTTGGGCTATAAGCACTATCCAGATGACGTTTTGGAACGCTGCATCGCAAAGATGTGCGAAAACGGCATGGATATCTTCCGTTGCTTTGATGCGCTCAATGACATCCGCAACCTCGAAGCCGCTATTAAGGGCGTGAAGAAGTATGGTGGTCACGCACAAGGTACCATTTGCTACACCTTCTCTCCGGTTCACACGGTTGCGAACTATGTGAAGTTCGCTAAGCAGCAGGTTGATCTCGGCATTGACTCTCTCGCTATCAAGGATATGGCGGGTATCTTGACACCTTCTGAAGCACGTGAATTGGTCACCGGCTTGAAGAAGGCGCTTCCTGATTTGCCAATCGAAATGCACTCTCACATGACCTCGGGTATGGCACCTGCAATGTACATGGCCGCAGTTGAAGCTGGCGCTGGTGCAATTGACTGCTCGGTCGCAACGCTTTCGGGTTATTCTTCTCAGCCCGCTCACGGCACCATGCATGCAATCTTTGAAGGTCTCGGTTACGAAACGCACATCAAGACCGATCGTATCACCGAAATTGATAACTACTTCAAGAAGCTCAAGCCCGAACGCGCACTCAAGGCTAACGCTGATGCAGAAGTCGTCGATGTGCAGGTCTTGTTGCACCACATTCCTGGCGGTATGATTTCCAATACTCGTAGCCAGCTCGCACAGCAGGATGCATTGGATCGCCTCCCCGAAGTGTTGGAAGAACTTCCTCGCGTTCGTAAGGATATGGGTTATCCTCCGTTGGTCACCCCGACCTCCCAGATTATGGGCGTTCAGGCAGTGCTCAACGTGCTCTCTGGCGAACGTTACTCGATGGTTTCCAACGAAACCAAGCAGTACGTCAAGGGTATGTATGGTCGTTCCCCTGCTCCGGTCGATCCAAAGCTTGCAAAGAAGATTCTCGCTGGCGAAAAGGCTATCACCTGCCGTCCCGCAGACCTCTTGCCTCCAGGCTTGCCCGAAGCTGCAAAGGCGTTGGATCCCAAGTTAATCCAGACGGAAGAAGACATCCTCAGCTATTGCATGTTCCCCGAAGTTGCGCTTGGCTACTTCCAGTGGCGTGCAAAGCCCGAAGATCAGCGTGATCCCATTCCCGCAGACAGCGAATTGACCATCGCCAAGGCTGAAGCTCAGGCCAAGGCTGAAGCAGAAGCTCCTAAACCCGCACCGCTCTCTGCAGACGATGCTAAGTTTGCCGTTATCGGCAAGCAGTTCGTCTCCCTCTTCGGTTCGTTGGGTGGAAATATCAAGGTGGATGCCGCTGCACTCGCAACACCTGTTGCAACGGATGCTGCTCCCGCTGCAGAGGCTGCTCCTGCCGCCGCTCCTGCTGCTCCAGCAAAGACGCTCAATGCCACATTGACAGGCACTTTCTACCGTTCTGATAAGCCCGGTGCTATCATGGTTGAAGAAGGCGCCACCGTCAAGGCTGGGGATCCTGTTTGCTGCTTGGAAGCAATGAAGCTCTTCAACCCTGTCAAGGCTACGGAAGATTGCAAGATTGTTCGCTTCCTTGTCAAGGCTGGTGAAAATGTCACCAAGGGTTCGCCCATTGCTGAAATCGAATAAAATCCCTCGCGACGCGAGGTTGTCGAATCCTCGCGTCGCTTCGCTGTTAGCCCAGTTGCAGAGTTTCTGTAGCTGGGCTCAACAGGATAAATAAACCATTCGTAAGCGTTGAGAAGAGATAAGACTTATGGCCAAGAAAAAGAAAAAAGAGAAGAACTACCAATCCGCTGGTGTTGGTCAAGAATGGTTTGATAAAGAATATACCGCTCGTGAAGTTTATGGGCGTTTGTGGGGATTTGCACGTCGCTCAAAACGTTTGATTTTCCTTGGTGCATTTTTGGGGATGTTGACGGGTGGCTTATGGGCGCCGCTTTTCACAGTTATTCAGCCGATGATGCAAGAGATGCAAGGTGCTGCATTTAGTACACCAGAGGCAATAGAAGAGGTTGAACCTCTAAAAGAAGGCCTTCATTCTCTTGACGTAAAGGATGGCACATCTGTTGCGGACACGAATGTTGTAGCAGAGGTTAATCCTAGCCAAGATGTAAAAGCGGAGGCAGAAGAATCGACAACGAAAGATTCAAAACTTGAAGGTGTTCGTAATGCGTTGCGTCATGTTGGGGTAGAGAGTGAGGCAACTGTTTTATCGGTGCTTGCGATAGTAATGGTTTTAGCGGTTGTTGTTAAAATGACAACGCAATATTTTAATCACTATTATTTAACCAAAGCTGGCATGTTGGTCGTTATGGATGTGCGTAATGCAATGTTTGAACATTTGCAAGCGCAGTCCTTATCTTTTCATGGGCGGAGTGATGTTGGTAAATTAATGTCAAGAGCTACAGGTGATCCTGAAACAATTCGTACATTAATTAGCCAAACGATGAGTGATATTTGCCGTGCGCCATTTGAAATTTTGGTTGCGATTGCATTTGTGTGTTACCATGCCATTATCAATGATATGGTGTCGTTGCTTTTAATTGCTCTTTTAGGGTATCCCGCATGTATGTTACCTGTCGTTTGGATTGGTAAAAAAATCCGAAAATGGTCGGAGCGCTTGCTGCAACAAGGTGCAAGTATTGGTTCAAACTTCCATGAAAATTTGACGTGTATTCGTATCGTTAAGGCATACCATACGGAGAAAGAAGAAATTGAGCGCTATAGTGAATACAACCTTCGCGCATATAAAATGTGTATGCGTGCGGTTCGCTTAAGTACTCTTGTTGGTCCTCTTACAGAAACAATAGCAATCTTATTGGCGCTCTCGTTTGTTGCATTTTGCTTTATGACAGGGCATGGATTAGACGCGATTGTTCCCTTAATCCCGCCTTTCCTTATTATGTATAAACCCATGAAGCAATTAGGACGCTTGCAGGCTGCCTTGGAAAATGGTCGTGCAGCATTACAGCGTATTTTCTCATTGCTTGATGTACATGAAGAGTTAGCGGAAAAAGAAAATGCATACGCGCTGAAGACATTCGAAAAAGAAATAGCCTTCAAGCATGTGGATTTTTGTTATACACCTGGCGGTAAGCAAATAATTAAGGATGCGAATTTCTCAATTAAACGCGGGCAAATGTATGCCGTTGTTGGCTCGACGGGTTCGGGTAAGACAACACTTGCGAATCTTCTTGCTCGTTTTTATGATGCTTCGAATGGTTCAATTGAAATAGATGGCCGTGATGTGCGAGATTATAAGATCGAAGATATTCGTTCTATCGTAGGTGCTGTGACACAGGAAGCCATTCTTTTCAATGCGACGATAGCTTCAAATATCGCCTATGGTACGCCAAATGCTACACAAGAAGAGATTGAGACTGCTGCAAAACTCGCGAATGCGCATGAGTTTATTTCTGCACATCCAGAAGGCTATCAGCGCATTGCTGGAGAAAAGGGTTTTGTGCTTTCGGGTGGAGAACGTCAACGTGTAGCAATCGCCCGTGCAATCTTGCGTAATCCTCCAATTTTAATTCTTGATGAAGCAACAAGTGCTCTTGATACGGTAACGGAACAGCAAGTTCAAGCTGCAATTAACAATTTGATGAAAAATCGTACGATTTTTGCGATTGCCCATCGCTTGTCGACCATTAAAATGGCGGATTGCATTTTGGTCATGGATCAAGGTGAAATCGTAGAGCGTGGCACGCACGATGAACTTTATGCTAAGGGTGGCGTTTATCGCAAGCTTTGCGATATCCAAAATCATCAGGAGTAAATAAATGACTTTGTTTAAAAAGAACGCGCCGGCAACATTCCTCTTGGCAACCATTGCGATAGCGTCAATGGGGATTGCTTCAAGTGTGCCGTTGCCGACAGTAACACCTGCCTCTGGTACAATCTCTCGTGGTGAAATTACTGCTGATGTTGCGAAGACTCCCGCAGAGGTTGGGCGTCCCGTTTGGTCGTGTCGCCCGGGATCTGCACCTCTTCCGGAAGGATTTGTTCCTGATGAAATTTATATGGCCTCACGACCATCGCTTTTGCCAGATGGTGAAAACTTTGTTTTTGAATGGAGTGATGCCATTTGGATTGCTCCTGTAGAAGGTGGAAATGCTCGCCTTTTGCAAAAATCGTCGGGGTCTGATACATGGCCAATTGTCTCGCCCGACGGGAAGCGTATGGCCTTCCTTTCGAATCGTAGTGGCGCATGGCATGCGTATGTTTCTGATATCGCAGAGGGCGCTATTGCACAACAAGTTGGCTTCCACTCTGAATCTGAGCGCCCCCTTGCGTGGTCGATTGATGGGAAGCGCTTGCTTTGTTCTGTTTGGCGAGATAATGAAGGGTCTGTTTTTGATTTAGATCGTCTTGCATGGTTGCCGGTGGATGAGCGTGGCGCAGAGGAACGCCTTTTTGATGCGCCTGCAGATGCCCCGTCCATTTCTCCCGATGGGCGTTATGTTCTTTTTATGCAAGAAGGGGAAGACCTTTATCGCAAAGGAACAACAGGTGAAAACGTTTCTCGCATTTGGTGTTATGATACGCAAACCGAATCATTTTGGTTAATGGTTAAAGATGCGACAGAAAGTCGTTGGCCAATTTGGGATGCGGATGGCGAAGGCTTTTATTATGTTTCGGGTCGAGGTGGAACTGGTAATATTTGGTATCACGCATTTCCGAGTGGAGAAGAACAACAAGTAACATTCTTCAAGGGTGATGGTGTTATTCATCCTACGCTTGCAAAAGATGAAGATATTATGATTTTCCGCCAGGGATTGTATTTTTATTCAATCGATCCAACGGAAGTGCCTGCAGAACCTAAGCGGATTAAACTTTTCTCAAAAGAATCGCAAGCATTTATACAGCATCGCCAATCTGTGCGTCGCACCTATGATTCGTTGACAAATAGCGATGAATTCGGTGCTTTAGATGCGACATCGCGTGGCTTGGAATTTGCGTTCACGACAGGAGGAGATCTCTATGTTATGGACTCTGTTTTGCGCGAACCGCACTTAGTCTATGGTGATTCGCGAACACATGAACGTGATTGTGTTTTTTCAAAAGATGGTCAACGCCTTTATTTCTTCTCGGATCGAGGTGATAATGTAGCGCTTTTGCTCGCTGAAAAAACAAATCCAAAGCATTTTTGGTGGGAAAATTCAACATTTCATGTGCGTCCATTAATTGAGGATGATGTTCGTCGTAGTTTGTTGAGCGTTTCACCAGATGGTCGTCGAATGGCTTGGGTGGAGTCTGGAAGTCGATTGGTCATTGCAGATACAGTAGCTTCCATTATTCGCCGTTTTCCTATTGTAAAAAATATTACAGCCTACGATTGGTCGCCAGACGCAGAGTGGCTCGTGGCTACCATTGAAGACGATTATTCGAATGCAGATATTTGGATTTTGCCGATTGATGATGTTCATGCAGAACCTTACAATATCTCCCGTAGTTTCTCTTGGGATGGAGCTCCTGCATGGTCGCCGGATGGAAAAATTATTGCATGGGTGGGGAATCGCCCTGACACGGGAAGAACATTCTTCTATGTGTGGCTTACGCGACAAGAAGAAGAAGCGCTTAAAGCTCAAGAATATCGTCAAGCAATTGAACGCATGGGGCTTTCAATTAGTGATCGTGCCGAAGCAGTCTCAATTCTTAGTGCAACAGCATTAAAGACACCAGACGCTAATCGCCCAGATGCTTCACTGCCGACAGAACCAACAAAGCCTAAACTTCCTATTGATTTTGAAGATTTACATGAACGCGTCCATGCTGTCAATATTCATGACGCAGGGGCTCCAACATTTGCTCCAGACTCTCGCCGAGTCTTATTCCCCGCGACAATTAATGGTCGTTCGGGAACCTATGAGATTGTTCTTCCGCATCGATTGACGCCAACGTTTACCTCTTCAACATGGGGTTATCCTGTTGGATGGTTTGGAGATTATGGTCGTGAACGTCTCATTTGGCGTACTTCCAATCGTCAAATTGCTGCATACGAAGATGTTTATCCTTTCCGTGTGTATCAGCAACTTGATATTGCAGATTATCAAGAACTCGTCTTTTTGTCGATTTGGGGACGCTTACGTGATGTCTTTTATGATCCAAATTACCATGGCGCAGATTGGGACGCCATCCGATTAAAATATCAAGCAGCGGCTCGATTCGCGCCAACACGCAGTATTTTTAATCGTATCATCGCATCTTTAAATGGTGAATTAAACGCATCGCATTTAGGTTTCTATGATAGTAATGAATCTCGTAAACAGTGGGCCCGTCCATCTGGTTCGCGAGATTTGTGGCAGCCGATTACTTCTCATCTTGGTATTATCTTTGATTCTTCTTATGAGGGTGAAGAAGGATGGCTTGTTGAAAGTGTTATTCCTGGTGGACCAGCCGATTCTTCACAAATTGCAATTCAACCTGGAGATCTTTTGGTCGCGATTGATGGCCGACCGGTTAAGAATGGAATTGATCCCACCTTACTCCTTAATGGTCCGACCTTAGGGAAATACGTGGTAACAATTCGCCACAAGAGTGGTGAAGAACGCCGAGTTTTCATTGAAGCAATCTCTTATACGACAGCTAGAGAACTTATTATTAAGGCGATGTATGATAAACGTCGGAATTATGTTCATGAAAAGTCTGGCGGAGCCTTTGGTTATATCAATATTGCAAAAATGAACAATGACGAATATTATCGTTTTGAACGCGAAATTTTTGCAGAAGGCTTTGACAAAGCCGGCATGATTATTGATGTGCGCGATAATACAGGTGGCTTTACTGCAGATCGTGTGCTTAATATTCTTGGAGCACAACGACACTCTTGGTCCGTTGCCCGTTATGGTAAACCAGCATATCTTGCTGAATATTGGGGGCGTCCTGTCTTTGATAAACCAATCGTTGTGCTTTGTAATCAAAATACGGTTTCTAATGGCGAAATATTTTCGCATGCGATTAAGCAACTCGGTCGTGGCAAACTTGTTGGAGTACAAACAAATGGAGGCGTGATCGCAACGATGGATATCCCGCTTCTTGATGTTGGTATGCTTCGTCATGCGCATTATGGTTGGTACACACTGGATGGTACCGACATGGAACTTCATGGTGCAATTCCTGATGTTATTGTTGAGAATACGCCAGGCGATACAGTCGCGGGTCGAGATCCGCAATTAGATACCGCTATTGATATTCTTCGTATAGATGTTGAAGAAGCAATGAAAACGAAAAAGGATTTTGTTCCTAATACATATCGTTGGGATCATCCTAATTAAGAGAATAAAAGAGTAAACTTATGTTAAGAACCCTTTTACATGCAAAATTACATCATCTTCGTGTAACCCAAGCGGATAAAGAATATCTTGGTTCGCTTACAATTGACGAAGATCTTATGGATGCCGTTGGCATTGTGACGTATGAGAAGATTCTCGTTGCAAATCTAGATAGTGCTCAGCGTTTTGAAACGTATGCAATCCCGGGGCCTCGGGGCTCTCGTGTTGCTTGTCTCAATGGTGGCGCGGCATATATGGGTAGCCCAGGAGATCGTCTCATCGTTATGGCTTTTGCTCAGGTGGATGATGCAGAGATTATGAATCATTGCCCTAAAGTGGTGCGATTGGATGAAAATAATACAATTATCGCCAAGGCATATTAAGTGTTAAATAAGATTAAAATAAGCGAGAAAGGCATGCCTCTTCTCGCTTATTTTTTATTTAATTTCAAATATAAAGTAAGATGGATAGAAAAGTGTAATTGTTATGACATTTATTGGCTTTAGATATCAATTGTGTTGCAATGTTTTTTGAAATAAGATATACTATTTTTGTTGTTTTTTTCATTCGTGTTACAAAGAATTATGGAG
>JAUNQZ010000068.1 GCA_030535915.1 bacterium | reverse complement strand
CATAGAGCGGGTTTTCTACAAAACCCTCTATTAAAAAAGGAAGTGTTATCCATAGAGCGGGTTTTCTACAAAACCCTCTATTAAAAAAACTCTTTTGAGGGAGTCCTCTGGGGTAAATGAGTGAAAAGCGGAAGTTTTAGGCTTTTTAGATTGATTTTTGGTTCAGTAATCTTTCGTGCGACAGGCTCTTAGAGAGAAATAAAAAAGCCTCGGATTGCTCCGGGGCTTTTTATGTTTCGTAGAGGGATGACCTCTTTGTGCTTAGCGGCGGAGGCCGAGGTCAGCCAAAATCTTGCGATAAGCAGGTTCGTCGGTGCGCTTGAGGTAGTCCAAAAGCTTACGACGGTTGTTCACCATACGAATCAAGCCATAACGAGAGGAGTTGTCCTTCTTGTTAATCTTGAGGTGCTCGGTGAGGGATTCAATCTTCTTGGTGAGCGTAGCGATCTGAACTTCGCTGGAGCCGGTGTCACGTTCGTGGCGGCGGAATTGCTCGCGGATTGCATTTTTATCGATCATGGTGTGTTCCAATCTGTTGGATTGTGTTTGTACGCACCTTTCACAGCTCCTCCGGACTTCGGAGTTGACCCGCAACGGGGAACGTATCCTAAGACACGTCGCAGGAAAGTGGGGGATAGAATACCAAAATCAGTTTTTTTTTGCAAGCCTTTTTTGAGGGGACGTAGGAATGGCGGGGAGGTGGGTGTGATAAAGGCTTTACTTTCGTGGGCTTTTTTGCTATAGTGATGCAAAACAAGCGTAGTGACGCTGAAAGGATAAACGCGTATATGAAACCCGGACTTTGGCAAATTTTAATCGTTGTTGTCATCATTGCTCTTATTTTCGGATATAAGAAGATTCCGGAAATTGCGCGTGCATTGGGGCGTTCTTCGGGGGAATTTAAGAAGGGTATCAAAGAGGGAAATGATGCTGCTGCTGCAAAAGCGGATGCGTTGCGTGGAGATTTGGAGAAGGAAGCGCTTCGAAATGAACTCGCTGCGGCTGAGGCTGCTGCTCAGGCGGCGCGTGAAAAGCTTGAAGCTGCAGAAAAGAACAAGTAACCTCCTCGCTACGTTTTCCTCGCTTCGCTTGAATGAGGACGGAGGAATTGGTCGTTGCGCTCTTTTTTATTAAACCTCGGATTAGCGAAAGCTGGTAGTAGGACGAATGTCCGTGCAAAAGCGTTGAGTCTATCGGTATATGGCTTGTCTGATGGTAAGGAGCAACACGACGGGTAAATATACGAAAGGTTGTGGATGCGGATCGCTTTGCTTGGGGAGGGAATCCCGAAATCTCCTTGCTACGCTTGAATGAGGGATGGATTGGAGCGTGACCTTGATGGGTCGCGCTTTTCTTTTTTGGGGGATGGGGGAGGGATTTCTTGTATGCACGCGCGAGAAAGTTGTTTTTAGACGTTGCTTTTTTTGTTTAAAAGCGCTATTATTTACAAATGAAAGCGAGGTTTTTTGTTATGAAACTGAAGATGTTTTTCTCGATTTTGTTGGGTGCGGTTGCAATGACGGCACAGGCATCTTATTTGTTGCCTGAGACGATTACGATGACTCCGGAGGGGCAGCTTGTGATTGGTGAACGTCGTGCAGGTCGTGTGACGGTGCGTAACACGGATGGTTCCGTAACAAAAACACTTGTGGCGCGTGCGGCGGATGGTCGTGTGTTGGAGGTCTTTGGGGCGGTGATGGCTAAGGACGGCGCGATTTATTATACGGGTGAAGATGGTAATGAGGGGCGTCTCTTCCGAACCTTTGAGGGTGTGACAACTTCAGTAATTACGGGTAATCGTCCGATGTCGCCGGTGCTTTCGCCCGATGGTCAGACGGTGTATATTTGTAATCGCTTTGATGCCAATGCCCAAGCTTATGATGCAAAGACATTGACCTTGAAGGCGACGGCGAAGGTTCTTCGTGAAGCGCATGGTTGTGCGTTGGGTAAGGATGGAAAGTATCTCTTTGTGATTAACATGCTTCCGACTCAAGCAACGGAGCCTGTTGCGCATGTTGCTGCAAGTGTGTCGGTGATTGATACGGCGACCTTTACGGTGAAGGAGCACTTGTTGTTGCCGGATGGTTCGACCGGCGTGCGTGGGATTGCGGCCTCTCCGGATGGGAAGCATCTTTATGTGACGCATACGATGGCGCGTTATCAGCTTCCTACGACACAGTTGGAGCGTGGCTGGATGAATACGGCGGCGTTGTCGATTTTTGATGGTGAAGCAGGGACTACGATCAATACGGTATTGATTGATGAAATTGATTTAGGTGCTGCGAATCCTTGGGGTGTGGCGGTGACACCGGATGGAGCTCGCATTGTTGTGGCGCATGCAGGGTCGCGTGAGGTGTCGATTATTGATCGTGCGAAGTTGCATGAGCGCTTGGATCGTGCGGCAGCGAATCAAAAGGTGACGGAGGTGACCTCGTCGGCTGAAGAGGTCCATAATGACCTTTCGTTCCTTTCGGGGATTCGTCGTCGTGTGCCGTTTAAGACGCATGGCCCGCGTGGGATTGTTGCTACGAATGAAATGGCTTACACGGTGTGTTATTTCACCGATGCGTTGGTGGAGATTCCTTTCACGAAACGTATTATTCGTCCGAAGACGATTCCATTGAATGGAAAGTCAATCCTTGATCTTTCGAAGGATGATGTTTTGCGTGGCGAGATGTTGTTTAATGATGGTGCGCATTGTTTCCAGCAGTGGCAGAGCTGTGCGAGCTGTCACCCAGACGGTTTAGTGGATGGCCTCAACTGGGACTTGATGAATGATGGTCACGGGAATCCCAAGCAGTCGAAGAGTCTCTTCCTTGCGGGGGTAACGCCGCCCACGATGATTACGGGTATTCGTGCGAGTATGCAACATTGTAATCGTGCAGGATTCCGTCATATTCAGTTTGCTGCGTGTGCTGAAGCGGATGCCCTTTGCGTTGATGCGTACACGAGCTCGATGAAACCGCAAAAGTCGCCGTATGATCGTCCTGAAAATGCGGCGGCGATTGCGCGTGGTAAAGAAATTTTTGAGCGTGCAGCGTGCGCGCGTTGTCACTTGCCGGATTATTACTTCACCGCGTGCCGTACCCCTGAGGATGGTTCGAAGGCGCCACTCTATGATATTGGCTTAGGGATTCGTGATGAGGTCGGTCAAAAGTTTGACGTGCCGACGCTTTGTGAAGTATGGCGTACGGCGCCTTATCTTTATGATGGACGCGCAAAGACGATTCGTGAAGTACTCGTCGATTATAACCCAGATGATGTCCATGGGATTACCTCTGATTTGACAGAGGAAGAACTCACTGATTTGGAACTCTATATTCTTACGCGTTAAGCGGTAAAGGAGAAAATATAATATGTTGACCTATGTGACAGGTTCCCTTTGGGAAACATTGGATGCTCATGTACGCGGTGTTGAAATCGCTCGTTGTGGTTGGGGCTCAAAGGAGGTGCTAAGTGGCATTTCTGAATGTCTTGACATTCCGAGCATTTGGCTTTGTGGACCGGATGGAGGTTTCCCGCCGATTTTGCAGCGTATCTTTTTGCCCAAGGGTACAGCTACTCCGATTATTTATAATGGTACGGTTGTCGCAACGAAGTATGAAACCTTGACAGCTGAGTATTTACTTATTATGGGCGTCCATCCCACCGATCTCACCGCACCGCGCAAGACCCAGGCAGAACAAGCCTTTGAAACACTCGATGAAGTGCTTGAAAGTGCTGGCTTCACTTTTGCTAATGTCGTGCGCACTTGGCTCTATATGGACAAGATCCTTGAATGGTATGATGAGTTTAATGATGCGCGTGATGCATTCTTCCAGAAGAAGGGTGTCTTTACAAGTGGATTTATTCCGGCGAGTACGGGCATTGGTAGCGGGAACACTTTGGGTTCTGCGGTTGCAATTGGTGCCCTCGCTATGCGTCCCAAGCAGGAAGATGCGAAGATTTCTGTAAAGATGGTGGATTCGC
The DNA here is from genome assembly GCA_030535915.1 of bacterium. Taxonomy (GTDB): domain Bacteria; phylum Verrucomicrobiota; class Kiritimatiellia; order RFP12; family DVOR01; genus Spyradenecus. Next base: position 4,553 of record JAUNQZ010000068.1, on the reverse strand, counting down.
CATTGCAATGCTCGGCGTTGGAGTATCGTAAGAGTTTCAGTCGTGCTGCAGAAATCACTTCACAAGAAGGTCGTACCTTGCTTATTTCGGGAACCGCAAGCATTGAACCTAGTGGTAAGACGATTCATATCGACGATCCTGAAAAGCAAATTGAACTTACGATGCAAGTCGTGAAGGCCATTCTCGAAAGTCGTGGAATGGACTTTAAAAATGCCATTCGTGCAATTGCGTATATCAAGCGTCCGGAATATCGCGTTTATTGGCAGAACTGGTTGAAGCAAAACAACTTGCCAGTGACCTTTGCGGAAGAAGTCTATGCCGATGTTTGTCGTGACGACTTGCTCTTCGAACTTGAATTGGATGCCTTCTCTGCGAAGTAAGCAATTGGTTTTGAAGACCTACAAAGAGATCTCGCGGATGCGAGGTCTCTTTTGTTTTTGATAAGGGAAAGGAAAGAAGGCTAGAGACCGTGAAAGACAAAGGGTGTCGGGGGAATGGTTGTCAGCGAAAAGCGAGGGAGGAGCTCTGCAAGGGAGGAGATGCGTTCCTCAAGACCAATCCAACCACAACTGCGAGCAAGCGGTGTAAGAATTTCTCCTGGCTGAGCACCCTGTTGACGATAGGTGGCAATGCGGGTGTCACCGTGGCGTTTGGCGAGGCGACGTCCATCGGACCCCACCACAAGAGGAACATGGTAAAAGCGGGGAAGGGGAAGCCCGAGTAATTGGTAGAGAATGACTTGTGCCGGCGTTGCAGCGAGAATGTCATCGCCTCGAACAATATCCGTGACGCCCGTAGCGGCATCATCCACGACAACCGCAAGAGCATAGGCGATGTCATGGCCGCGTGCAACAACGAAATCTCCCATACATTGAGCTGCGGGCGTTGTGAAAGCTCCCGTAAAGCCATCGGTAAAGGTCCCATGCATTTCTGGAGTGAGCGCCAAGCGCCAGGCGGTTTTGGGATGGTTGAGCAATTCGGTGGGGTAGGGAGGCTTCCGCGAACGGCAGGTGCCGGGGTAGAGGAGAATTTCCCCAGGATGTGGGGCGGATTGGGCGCGTTGGATGTCTGCACGGGTACAAGTGCATGGATAGAGCTGTGGACGGAGTTTTTCAAAGGCTGCTTCGTAGAGCGCTTGACGTTGACTTTGCCAGAGGACTTCGCCATCCCAGTCAAATCCCAACCAACGCAGTTCTTCCATAATAGCTTCGTCCGCACCGACCTTGTGTTTGGGATGGTCAAGGTCTTCAATGCGTAGGAGAAGTTTGCCTCCACAGCTTCGCATTTGAAGCCATGCTATCATGAAGGTGCGAATATTTCCCACATGTAATGCACCTGTAGGAGAAGGCGCAAGACGACCGATGCGTTGATGTGTGGATGGAGGCGATGTCAACATGGGGGTCATTTTAACATCTTCTGTATACAATGTAAAGCAGGGTCTTTTTTATTTTTTTAAATGTTGCTTTTTAGGTTTGAATTGTGTTATATTGTTTAACATTATGAAAACGTTACTTCTCTCATCTCTCTTGTTGGTCGGTGCGACTGCTTTTTGTGCAAAGCCCGAGGTCGTTCCTGAAATCCGTGAATGGACCGAAGCCGCTGAACCCGGTTTCTTTAAGGTCGATTATCGCACGGCGATTCATTTGAATAATGGTGATGCTGATACCATTGCAATGATGCGTGTCTTCGCGGATGAAATGGGCTTCAAACTCCGTTTGGGAGGTCCAGATACACAACCCGGTGAAATCGGTGTGACCATTGCTGCAAATAAAGATGGTCAGGGCAATCCCGAAGCTTACACCTTGCTCGTTTCGGAAGATCGGATTGACATTGTTGCAAACTCTTCTCAAGGTGCTTTCTGGGCGACCCGTACATTGCTTCAGGTCTTCAATGCACAGAACAATCGCTTCCCTTGTGGTCGTGTGAACGACTGGCCGGAATATGAAGTGCGTGGCTTCATGTTTGACTGCGGTCGTAAGCCCTTTGCGTTGACAACGCTCTATCAGATCATTGATCTCATGAGCTATTACAAGCTCAACGATTTCCAGCTTCACCTTTCTGATAACTACATCTGGTTGCATAACTTCCCGGGCGTAAAGACCCCTGAAGATGCGCTCAAGATGGAACCCTGCGCGGGTGGTTTCCGTTTGGAATCAAATATCCCTGGTCTCACCGCTACGGATATCGCTTACTCCAAGAAGGAATACACCGACCTCGTCGAATACGCTCACAATCGTGGCGTGAAAATCATCCCTGAAATTGATGTCCCTGGTCACGCCCTCCCGTTGGTTCGCGTTCGCCCCGACCTCATGTATAAGGGCTCTGTCGGTGGTAAGCACAATGTTGAACGCGCCGCCATGCTCGACCTCTCCAATCCGCAAACGCTTCCTTTTGTTACCAGTATCTTTGACGAATATATTGACAGCAATATCTTCTCGGGCGATATCGTTCATATCGGCACTGACGAATATTATGGCGACGCTGAAAGCTATCGTAAATTCGCTGACGATATGCTTCGTTACATCCTTAAGAAGGGTAAGACGCCGCGTCTTTGGGGTTCCTTCTCCATCAAGAAGGGAAATACCCCTGTGATTGCTGAAGGCGTGCAGATGAATATTTGGAATATGGGCTGGCAGAACCCCATGGAAGCCATCAAGATGGGTTATGACATCATCAATATCATTGACGTGCACACCTATTCTGTGCCGAGCGGCAATGGTAGCATTGGAGGTTATGGTGATGATATCAACGCCCACTGGATGTATGATCATTGGACGCCGATTGGCTTCCCTGGCACTAAGCCTGAACAAATTGATCGTTCGAAGCTCCTCGGCGGTGCATGGGCGATTTGGAATGATAACTCCTTCCTTACAGACCCGGGTCTCTGCGGTCGTGACCTCATCGTTCGTATCAAGACCAATAATGCCGTGATGGCTCAGAAGACATGGTACAAGGGTGAAAATACCCGTAAGTTCCCGCAGTTCAAGAACCTTCTCGATCAGATTGGTTGCCCTGTGGATGTAACTTTGCCGAAGTGGTCCAAGACTTACACTGTCACTCGTACGGGTGATGCTCCGGTCATTCTTGAAGATGGCGATGAAACCACCCTCTATGCGGTCTCCCCTGTGAATGGCAATGTGGGCTTCCGCCGTGAAGGTGCTCAGTATACCTTTGACTATAAGCTTCCGGAAGGGAAGCCTACCCAGGTGACCATCTATGCGGGTAACAAAGATGTGGCACTCTTCATTGATGGTGTCTATGTGCCAGGTGCTCCGACCCGCCAATTCTGGCCTGCAAGCTGCAAGTTCTATACGCTCCCCGAGCCCGCCGCCAATCCTTACCTCAAGAAGTAAGACGCGGATGGATTATGGAACAAAAAAGCGCATCGTTTCGGTGCGCTTTTTTTATGCGAACGAGGAGAGACTCTAGTCAAAGGGTATGAAGGATGGGTTCTGAGCCGTTTGCTTACGAGAGGGAACGCCGGTAGGAAGTGGTCGGCAACTAGAAAAAGCGGTAGGGGGATAAGGGATGTTGAGGTGGGTGAGCAAAAAAGACTTGCATTTTATTTAGCATTTATGATATTATATGTGTTCTTTCGCTGAAGACGGCTTTCGGGCTGACTGCCGCCGACGCGAATTAAACGCAAAAAAAGGATCAGGATCATGCCTAAGATCAAGACCAAAAAGTCTGCGACTAAAAAGTTCAAAATGTCGGCCACGGGTAAGGCAATGCGCACGCAAGCTGGCAAGCGCCACCTCAATGGCTACAAGTCTCGTGGCCGTAAGCGCGCCCTCCGTGGTTCCACCTCTGTTTACGAAGGCAACCAGAAGATGGTCGCTCGTATGCTTCAGGCCTAATCACTAAGGAGGAATAAAAAATGAGAGCTACTAATGCAGCCGCTTCCCGTGAACGTCGTCGTCGCCGCCTGAAACTCGCTCGTGGTTTTTATGGCGCACGCAGCAAACAGTTCCGTTTGGCCACTGAGGCCGTCGATCGCGCCCAGCGCCTTTCTACCTGGCATCGTAAGCTTCGCAAACGCGAATTCCGCCAGCTCTGGATTGCTCGTATCAACGCCGCTATCCGCGGTCTCGCTGATGCGAAGGTTCCGAACTATTCTCGCTTTATCGAAGGCCTTTCCAAGGCTGGTATCGATATCAACCGTAAGATGCTCTCTGAGATCGCTATTGCCGATGCTGAAGGTTTCAAGACCCTCGTTGCTAAGGCAGCCGCTGCTCTCTAAGAGACGCTTACAAAGTCGCGCAAAAAAGTCTCGCTTACCGCGGGACTTTTTTGTTTTTAGTCTCGCGAATTTTTTTGTAGAGATCGTTGGGTATCTCTTTTGTTGCTGTTGAAGGAGGGCGCACATAAGATACTTTCAAAGATGGTGTGAAGGTGTTGCGTATGTGTTGAGGGTGGAGAGAGTAAAAACTTTTCTTTTTTTCATAAATATGGTATACTAAAAAGTAATTCTTTTTTGTATTCATGAGGTTTCAACGATGAATCGTAATATTGCATGTATTGGGGCTGGTTATATTGGTGGACCGACAATGGCG
>JAUNQZ010000159.1 GCA_030535915.1 bacterium | reverse complement strand
ACACGGCGTTGTTGTCAATGATATAACAACAAAATGTTTTATAAAAACAACATCGGTTTGTTGTACAAATCTTACAATTGACAATGACAACCAATAGTTGTAAAATATAATAAAGGGGATGATAATATGACATACTACGAAAAAATAACCGCCCGCCGTAAAGAAATGGGATTTACACAAAAGGATATGGCAGAATATCTTGAAATATCACAACAAGGATATGCTTTGTATGAAAAAGGCAAACGCCGAATAGACTTTGAAACGGCGTTAAAAATTGGTGAGAAACTCGATATATCTTTGGATGATTTAGGGCTTGACTATCGCCCGGAGTTCAAAAGACAAATGCAATTGATGGACATAACCCCGCTGAAAAGAAAAAAATATCCCCTTATCGGGGATATTGCCTGCGGTGAGCCGCTCTTCAACGAGCGCTCGGAGTTTTTTGAGTTTGACGATATAGATGCGGATTTTGCCCTGCGCTGCCGGGGCGACAGTATGATTGACGCGCATATCTATGACGGCGATATCGTGCTCATAAAGCAGTGTGATATAGTCGATGACGGTGTTATAGCAGCTGTCGCCGTTGACTGGGACGGAGAATGCACGCTCAAGCGTGTTTTTTATGACCGTGAAAACGACCAGATCACGCTTGCCCCCTGTAACACCCGGTACAAGCCCATTGTCATACAGGGCAGCGACTTGGACGGCGTGCGTATACTCGGCAGAGCTGTCGCTAATATCTCAAAGATATAAAGAAAAGCCGCAGCTTGTGCACAGCTGCGGCAGATCTTGGAGAAATAGATGAGTATTTGCCTCGAAAGGATTGGTGACAATAATATGCTATACAAGCATTATATCACATCCCTGCGCCGTTGTCAATGCTTTCTGTGTGATTTATTACACAAATAGAAAGGGCGTGATTGTGTGAAAATGCCGAACGGATACGGTACGATAACCAAGCTGACAGGAAAGCGCCGCCCTTATCTCGTGCGATTGGCGTGCCGGTATTCCAGTGACGGCGAAAAGCTCACCGAGCGCCGCCCGATCTTAGGATACTACCGCACCCGCGCCGAGGCTCTGCAAGCACTTGCTGAATACAACAAAAGCCCGTATGATATCGGGAATAACGCCACATTTGCAGATGTTTTCAGTGAATGGATAAAGACAAAGAAAGTTGGAAACAAAGCAATGTCGGGCTATACCAACGCTTTCGGCAAGTGCAAGGATCTTCACGATATCCCCATTGCAGAGCTGCGCTTGCAGCACTATCAAGGCATAGTCAACAGATACACGCATCAGAGCGCCACGTCAATAAAATGCCTTTTGGCTGTTATCCACGGCGTATCGCAATACGCCTTGAGATATGATTTGATATCAAAAGATTTTTCGGAGTTTGTCGAGAGCAAATATGCCGAGGCGAGGAACATTCACAAGCCTTTTACAGAGGATGAAATACAAGCGCTGTGGGCGCAGGATCCGTCAGCGCTCCGTAACATAACGCTGATACTGCTGTATAGCGGCTTTCGTGTGAACGAGCTCTTGAAGATGAAAGCAGACAACATCGACCTTGACAACCTGACTTTCACAGGCGGGAGCAAAACGAAAGCAGGCAAGGACAGGATCGTACCGATACATCACCGCATAGCCCCGCTTGTTACGGAGTACAAGAGCGGTTTTCCTATCAAGTATTCGCACTACTATGCGCTTTTAAGAGAAACAGGGCATATCCCTCACGACACAAGGCATACGTTTGTATCACGCTTGCAGTCAGCCGGGGCAGACCATCTCTGTATACAAAGACTTGTCGGTCACGCATCCGATAATATCACTGACAACGTATATACCCATAAGGATCTTGACGAGCTGCGGAAAACGATAGAAATGCTGAAATGATAGCTGTATTAACGCTATGTTGGTAAC
>JAUNQZ010000158.1 GCA_030535915.1 bacterium | reverse complement strand
GGATGATAACTCACTTGAGAATACTGTCTCGGGTTGGCAAAGTGTGCGTTATCTCGCTGCAACACCAGGTGAAACGGTATCTTATCGTTTGGCGGCATCGGCGGATAATGGCCAGACATGGGTCTATTCGGAGGCGGTTTCGGTGACGAATCCTAAACCGATTGTTGAATTGCATTCTCGTCCAAGTGCGAAGAAGACGATTTACCTTGATTTTAATGGGCATATTGATGATTATGACCCCCATGTAGTAACGATGCAAAAGACATTTAAGTTGGAAACATCATCGTATCCTGAATTGGCGGCGAAAAATTACATTGAAATTCAACCCTTTTTCTTCCGTGGAGCATTCTATAATGCGGAGAAAGGAACAACGACATCAGAGGTTTATCCGGTTCAATATGCGGTAGAGGATATTTGGCGGATGGTCGCGGAAGACTTTGCGATTTTTGATGTGAATGTCACAACGGTTGAACCGCCCTATGATGCACTTGTAAAGTCATCAGAAGAGGATGATGTTTACGGAAAACGCGTAATTCTTGATCCTGCGTATGATAGAACTGCAGACAATACACGCATTTGGTATCCTGGGGCAGGGGGACAGTCGTGTTTGAGTTCCTTTGGTTTTCGTGCGGATCGTCCAGTCTATGTCTTTGGCTCGGCTTCGCGTCAGGCGATTGCTTCGCAAACAACACATGAGGTAAGTCACACCTTTGGATTGACCCATGATAGTGGCACGATTTATTTTGGAAAAAATTTTTCGTCTACGGCGTATTATCAAGGTGTTGCATTTACAGAGAATGCAACAATGAAATGGTATCCCGTGCTTGGAGCTGTGCCGAGCCCTAGGTCTTACAATGAATGCTTTTATGATTCGGGGGATTTTATCAATCAGTTCTCGAATGGGAATTACTCGAGCGCCACGAATATAGAAGATGACTTTGCGGTTATTTTAGGTCTCGTAAAGGGTGATGCAGAGAAAACCGTTGTAATTGATACTAAAGCCGACCTCTATTCCATTGCTACCCGTAATTTAACCCTTGTTGAGGATGAAGCGGGGGATACGCCGGAAACCGCACTTCTTCTCTCGGATGATTCTATTATTGGGTCTTCAAGCCATACCCGAACGGGCGTGATAGGTAAACACATTGTAGACTCAACGACGAAAAATGACGTTGACTGTTATACCTTTGCGCTCGCTTCTGCAGGAACGCTTTCAGTGTCGGCGATTCCTTCTTTTGATGGGCATGAAGAAGGCGCTTCCCTTGATGCTGGCGTTGAACTGCTCAATGCGCAAGGGGCGGTTTTATATCGTTCTGAAAGTGGTACAGCAACAGCAGATATTCGTCATGCAACATTAACCAACCTTTCGCTTGCTGCAGGTACCTATACGGTGCGTGTTTATGGTACCTATCACCCTGTGGAATTAGCCGTCGTCCCAGAAGATTCAACAGAAACAAACTGGTATCCCAACGCAACGAGCAATTATGGCTCCGTAGGGCCCTATAGTCTGAATCTCACACTTACAGGTACAACCTTTTCAGAGCCAACGATAGAGGTCCTTTCTACAGTGACGATAAATCTCGCAGAAGTCCAGTCGTGGTCGGCTTTTTTGGAGACACTTTCATCAACGCAACAACTCGCTCCAACGCTGACCTCGGTGACCTTATTGTGCCCCATAGAAGAAACAGTAACATTTACCTTTGACAATACAACGAATCTTTCAATCACGTCTATTGTTGTAGCACCTGCTGATACAACTACGGAGGTGATTCCTGTAACGCTTGGAAAGGCAGATACAGATGGGACTTTGACCATCGATAAAATGGCGCTTTCAAATGGTATTTCCTTATCGACAACAACTGCAAATCTCACAACAGGAGAGGTAACCCTCACATCAAACGCAACCCTTATATTAACAACAACTGCGGCATTAGGTTATACCTCTATCACGGGTGAAGGT
>JAUNQZ010000067.1 GCA_030535915.1 bacterium | reverse complement strand
GTCTTCTCCCTCTAAAAAGAGCATCTGAGCAACGACAAGATTGGCAACATTGTCATCAATGGGGCCGCCAAGAAAGATAATACGATCTTGAAGTAAACGAGAATAAATGTCATACGAACGTTCCCCACGCGAGGTTTGTTCAACGACCATTGGAATCAGCATGTTGTTTTGAGGTTCTTTCATTTTTTCCTCTTTATCTAGAAAGTGTATAATGTTTTAATAGTATAACATATTTTGAGTAAAGATGGGATAAAAAAGTTGAAATACTTTAAGGTCTTCATCCGTCTAAGATGAAAGGAGCCTCCAAGGAGAGTTTTCATGTGTTTGGATAGTTGTTATTTTGGGGATAAGGCGAAGAACTTTCAGTTTAAGAGAATAAAAACGAAGAGAAGAGCTTGCGTCGACCTCAATTTCACTTAAGGGACTATTTTCGAATGTATGTGTAAAATAGAAATGTGGTTTAAAAAACTTTGGATTGAATACTTCTTGTGTATCATTTTCTTCTTCTTTTATATCGAGAAATAAGGTTGACTTTTTGTCTTTTTTTAACTATACTTAGATTTACAATTTCGTTATAGTTTATGCTGCTAAATGCATCTTTGACGAAGAGATTCAATTCATGGTAATCGTGGGTTGAGTGTTTGTAATTTTAATTCAAGGGATAATATCCAATGGCAGAGCAAAATGTAATTTCCGTTTCATGTGCAAGTGATCATAACTATTTGTGTGGATTGTGGATTACATTGCACAGCATTTGTAAGCATTGTGCTGCGGGGTATACCCTTCGGTTACATGTCCTTGATTGTGGTCTGACAAAAGATGATGTGCAACGCCTAAAAGCGCTTGAAACGATCTTTACACATTGCAAGGTTGAGATTTGCTTCCATATCGTTTCGTTGGATCGTTTTAAAGATTGTCCAACATGGCGTGGCGGTCATGCACCTTATGCACGCCTTTTGTTACAAGATGTTTTAAGCGAAGAAGATTTTACAATTTATACGGATGTTGACACGCTTTGGCTACGTGACATTTCGGAGTTGTGGTCAATGCGTTCACAAGATTATTTTTTGTGGGCGGTTCGTGATGGTTCGGAACTTCAAGGGCTTTCTTCGGGCAAAGCATGTGCAGAGCGATTCAATCCAAAAGGGTTTAATGTAAATCCTCGGGATTATTATTGTTCTGGTTTGTTGATGATGAACTTAAAGCGTTTGCGTGAAAACGATTTTACGACACAGGTTGCTCAAACATTAAAAGACATCGTCTCAGATGTCGTCTTTCCAGACCAAGACCTTTATAATGTGTTGATTAACGGTAAAGATGTTTGTTATGTTGATTTTCGTTGGGGAGAATTTGCCGTTGTTTATGGCCGTCGTGGCGGGTTAGAGAAACCTGTTGTGATTCATTACGCAAAGAGTGCCCCTTGGAAATTTAAAATTTGCTTTGTAACTGCTTTGTGGTGGAAATATCTTCATCATGAAGCGGGCTATGATGTTTTTGGTTCAGAGGCAAAAATGTGGCGGAAACGGGCGCGTATGCGCTTTTTCTCCTATGCGCTTCGCCGTTCATGGGTTGTTCGAATGTTCTTTAGGCTTTTAAATCGTAGAAGTGCTAAAAAATACGAAATTTATCTTTTCCCAGATAAATTCCCAATACCCGCGGAAGAGATTTCAGCCTCAGCGGAAAAATAAACCTTAGGTCAATGTTGACTTAGAGGGTTGTCAATAAGAGTACTTATCAGATGTCTTACAGTTTGGGGGCGAAAGAAAGCTGCTGAGATTGTTTGAGTGTTTTGCTTGTTGAGATGCGTTATGATTTGAATACGAAGTGTTCCAATCTCATAACATGAAGTAAAAAAATACTTTTAGAGGAGAATAAAAAAGAGTCCCAGCGCGCGCTGGGACTCAATGGCTTGGTGCATGCTCCAAGCGATAATAAGCATAGGCCTATGCTTATTTCTTATGACGATTGGCCTTGATGCGTTTGCGGTATTTGTGCTTCGACATCTTGGCGCGACGTTTTTTCTTGATAGAACCCACGATCGTGCTCCTTAGGGTTTAGGGTTGGATTAGAAAATGACCTTGTTGAGGGCCAATTCAATAATGCCTTGCGCACCTGCGGCGCGCAACGATGGGATGATGTCACGGACCTCATCCTCGAGAATGACAGTTTCAATTGCAACCCAACCTTCAGCATCGATGCGGTTCACAGTCGGTGCGTGGAGGGAGGGGAGAATCTTGGAAATGGTTTCGACTTGTTCTGCGGGGGCATTCATCTTCAACAAAACGCGGCTCTCTGCAGCGAGGGCGCCTTGGAGGAGCATCGCGATTTGTTCGATTTTACGACGCTTGACAGGATCACCCCAAGCGGCTTTGTTAGCAATCAAGCGGGTGGTCGATGTGAGAACGGTGTCAACAATGCGCAAATTGTTCGCGCGGAGGGAGCTTCCGGTTTCGGTGAGTTCGATGATGGCATCAACGAGTTCGGGAGCTTTGACTTCGGTTGCGCCCCAAGAGAATTCAACGGTTGCCTTTACACCGTTTTGTTCGAGGTAGCGTTGAGCGAGACCGACAGCTTCGGTTGCGATGCGCTTGCCTTCGAGGTCCTTGACGGACTGGATGGGGGAGTCATTGGGAACAGCCACAACCCAACGAACAGGGCGGCTGGTGGCCTTGGAATAGCACATTTCACAGACTTCATGAACATCGGATCCATTTTCATAAATCCAGTCATAGCCGGTGATACCTGCATCCATTAAACCGAGCTCTACATAGCGAGCGAGTTCTTGTGGACGGATGAGGCGGCAACGCAATTCGGGGTCGTTAACGGTTGGGACATAGGAACGAGAAGAACAGGTCATCGAGAAGCCTGCGCGTTTCATCAATGCGAAGGTCGATTCCTGTAAAGATCCTTTGGGCAAACCTAAAACAATGGCCATTTTTATCTTTCCCTCTTAAAAAGTATGAAAAAACAAGACGCATAGTATGCCATAATTATGCATACATTGCAAGCATTAATTATGTATAAGACTCATTTTCTGAAGGGAAGGTCCCTTCTTCAACAGCGGTTACATATTCCTTGAGTGCAGCTTGGGTCTGGGTCCCGATGTCTTTGAAGACGCGAAGGAACTTGGGTTTAAAGCCAAGGCTGAGCCCAAGCATATCTTGCCAAACGAGAATTTGACCATCCGTTGCAGCACCTGCACCAATGCCAATAACAGGAATGGAAATCGCCTTTGTGAGGGCTTCGCCAAGCGATGCAGGAACGCCCTCTGCAACGAGTGCGAAACATCCAGCAGCTTCAAGCAACTTGGCTTCAGAGATGAAGCGTGCGGCTTGCATTTCATCACGCCCTTGAACTTTAAAGCCTCCCATTGCAAGACAACTTTGGGGGGTAAGTCCAATATGTCCACAGACGGGAACGCCTGCTTCAACAAGGGTACGGATAATATTGAGGCAACGTTCGCCACCTTCAATTTTCACGCCGTCTGCGCCGCCTTCTTTAATAAGGCGAATCGCATTGCGAACGCCTTCGGTGTTATCGGCTTGATAGGCACCAAAGGGAAGGTCGGCAATAATCATTGGATATTTTAAGACGCGAGAAACACAACGCGTGTGATAGATGACTTCATCAATGGTTACAGCAAGGGTAGAGTCACGACCTTGCATTGTCATACCAAGGGAATCACCCACCAACACAATGGGAAATGCCTCTTGTCCAACGGCATCAATTAACATCGCGGAGGTTGCATCGTAACACGTAATGGTCGCAAATTTCTTTTGACCTTTGAGTGCTCGAATTTTACCTGGGGTCCAATAACGCATGATAGCTCCTTGGGGTTGCAAGGGTGGGGGACTTAGAAGAGACCTTTAACTTTACCCGTCTCAACATCGACATCAATGCGACGATAGGCGGGGTTGGCGGAAGTGCCAGGCATCAACATAATCTTACCAGAGACAGGAACAATGAAACCTGCACCCTGATAGATGAGAATGTCTTGCACATTGAGGCGCCATCCCGTGGGACGACCAATCTTGGTCGCATCGTCAGAGAGGGAGTACTGCGTCTTCGCCATACAAATGGGAAGATTCGCGGTTTCTGGGTTCGCTTCAAAGGCTTTCAGCTTTTCGAGAGCTTTGGGTTCGTAATCAACGCCATCACCACCATAGACTTCCTTGACTTGCTTTTCAATACGCGCCGAAAGCGTTTCGGAGAGTTCGCAGAGGAAGGTGAAGTTTTTCTCTTCTTCGCATGCTTCAACGACTTGTTGTGCAAGTTCTTCGGCGCCTTCGCCACCCTTTTCCCAATGCTTGGAGAGAGCAAAACGGCAACCAGCTTCTTCAACGATTTGTTTCACGAGGGCGACTTCTGCATCGGTGTCGGTGTAGAAGTGGTTCAAGCAGACCACAGGACGAATCCCCGACTTGCGAATAATGTCAATGTGTGCCAAGAGATTCGAACGGCACCCCGCTTCGAGGAGTTCGAGATTTTCTTGTGTGTACGCGGGATCAAGCGGTGTGCCGGGTTTCACATCGGGTGCGCCACCATGACGCTTCAATGCACGCACGGTTGCAACGAGAACAACCGCATCTGGCTTCAAGCCCGAGCAACGGCACTTGATATTCCAGAACTTTTCAAAGCCCATATCCGCTGCAAAGCCACTTTCGGTGACAACGTAGTCTGCCAAAGCACAACCCACGCGGTCGGCGATGACGGAGTTCTGACCGATCGCAATGTTTGCAAAAGGACCTGCGTGTACGAGAACGGGTTGACCTTCAATCGTCTGCATCAAGGTGGGATTCATCGCACGAACGAGCCATGCGGTCATTGCACCGGCGACTTCCAAATCATCCGCCGTGACAGCTTTACCTTGTTTGTCGTAAGCGACAATCATACGACCGATACGACGACGTAAATCTGCCAAATCAGAAGCCACCGCGAGAATCGCCATCACTTCGGAGGCGACGGTAATATAGAAGCCCGAATCCATTTCAAAGCCATTGAGCGTTCCCGCGCCTTGACCGATGCGAATCTGACGAAGCCCTTGTGCACAGAAATCGAGCGCCCAACGCATTTGAACGCGGTTAGGGTCGATATCAATGCGTGTTAAGTTTTTGGTTGCGAGCCATGCATCATCGTGGTTGCGTTCGTGCTGCATGCGGGAGTTAATGGCAACCATACAGAGGTTGTTGGCTTTTTCCACCGCATCAAAGTCACCTGTGAGCCCTAACGAAAGCGGTGTGAGCGGAATGACCTGTGCCAAACCACCACCTGCAGCACCGCCCTTGATGTTAAAGGTCGGTCCACCGCTCGGCTGACGAATCGCACCGCAGCAGTTCTTACCTAAACGACCTAAACCTTCGAGAAGACCAACCGTCGTAGTGGTTTTACCTTCGCCAAGCGGAGTAGGGGTGATGGCTGTGACATCGATGTAGCGAGCCTTTTGCTTACCACCCGTACGCTTGAAGACCGCAGTTGCATCCACTTTTGCAAAACTATTACCGTAAGGAATCAATTCTTCATCGGCAACGCCTAAATCTTTGGCGACATCAACAATGTGACGCATGTTTTCTTCTGCAGCTTCAGCGATTTGCCAATCTTTCATCTTCGTTGGGTCAAGTTGCATATTTTTCTCCAAATAATTTCTCTAAAAGGGGTGTTTGATTTTAATCGTTTATGATTGCGTCTTTCAAGACTTGTGCTTTTATCCATCGACCGGTCTTATGCTAAAGACCCTCCATTAAAAGATGTGACGAGGGGGGCGACTTCTTCCCAAATCTTTGCAGCGGTTGCTTCTTGCGGCCCCGTGCTATCAATCCGATGAATACGGTCGGGATTCTCACGCGCCAACTGACGGAAACCCTCTGCAAGACGCGTGTGGAACGATTCACGTTCTTGTTCAAAACGATCAACAGGACCTTTACGCGAAGAAACGCGTGCCTGGCTTTCATCTTGGGGAATATCCAAGAGCAACGTTAAATCTGGCATGAGCCCACCTGTTGCAAAACCATTGATAGCTTGCAACTCTGCAACATTCATTCCACGACCAAACCCTTGATAGGCAAAGGTCGAATCACAAAAGCGATCACTGAGCACCCATTCGCCACGCGCTAAAGCGGGTTCAATGACATGATGAACGAGTTGTGCACGGCTTGCAAGGAAAAGCAAAAGCTCTGCACGTGGTACAGGACTTTCACCCGCTGCATCAAACTGTAAAATATTCCGCACCATCTCCCCGAGCTTGGTTCCTCCGGGTTCGCGTGTGCAAAGGACTGGAATGCCTTCCGCCTCTAAACGCGCCGCGAGTGCTTTAAGGTGCGTACTTTTTCCCGCACCTTCAGGACCCTCGAGGGTAATAAATCGACCACGACTTGCCATGGAGCACACTCTCTTTACTTCGCGAGGGGTTTCAAGGTCTGGCCATCCTTGGAGTCACGAACTTGCCAACCTTGAGCCGCAAGTTCATCACGCAAACGATCGGATTCCGCCCAATTCTTTTCAGCACGTGCCTTTGCACGCGCATCGGCAAGCGCTTGAATCTCTGCAGGAATTTCTTCCGCAACGGCACGACCAAAATTCACAAAGCCAAGCACGCGATCCATCTGGTTCAATTCGTCCAAAGCTGCTTGTGCACCTGCCGAGGAGAGCCCTTGGCTCAACGCACTATTCGCCGCACGGATAAAGGCATAGAATGCTGCAAAGGCTTCCGGTGCATTGAGGTCATCGCCCAATGCCGCACCAAAGGCTTCCAACTGCGAAGCCACACGCACGCCATCATCAGCACGATTTTCCTTCACGCGAACATTCAACGCATCCACGCATTCATCGACACGCGCAAGCGCCGTACGCGCCGCCGCCAAGGCATCAAAGGTGAAGTTGAGCGATTGACGATATTGCGCGCTCAAGAGCACATAACGAATTTCACGACCAGTGTAACCCTTGTCCAGCAAATCACGCAAAGTGAAGAAGTTCCCCAAGGACTTACTCATCTTCTGACCATTCACACGCAAGTGCGCGCAGTGCATCCACGTGTGAACAAAGGGTTTACCTGTAACTGCTTCGGCCTGTGCGATTTCGTTCTCATGATGCGGGAAGAGGTTATCGATACCGCCGGTATGCAAATCAAAACTTTCCCCGAGATACTTCATACTCATCGCCGAGCATTCCAAATGCCAACCCGGACGACCTTTCCCCCACGGCGCATCCCAAACGACATCGCCATCCTTCTCGTCCCAGCCTTTCCACAAAGCAAAGTCACCAAAGGATTCCTTTTCGTATTCATCATTCGCGATACGCACACCGCTACGCAATTGGCTACGATCCAAATGTGCCAAACGACCATAATCGGCAAAACGATCCACGCTAAAGTAAACCGAACCATCTTCACTCTTATAAGCAATCCCCTTGTCAAACAACGCCTGAATAAGCGCCTTCATTTCAGGAATATGCTCGGTGGCTGCAGGATAAACCGCGGCAGGCTCAACATTGAGCATCTTCAAATCATTAAAGAACGCCTCTATGTACGGCTTGGTATATTCCTTCAACGGCTTCCCCGTCGATTGCGAACCCCGAATCGTCTTATCATCCACATCCGTAAGATTCATCACTTGCGTGACTTCATAACCCGCGAATTCCAATGTGCGACGCAAGAAGTCTTCAAACAAATACGCACGGAAATTACCAATGTGTGCAAAATTATAAACCGTCGGACCGCAGGTATACATCCCAACCTTACCCGGTACCAACGAATGAAACACCTCCGCACTTCGCGACATCGAATTATAAAATTTCAATTCCATAAAACATTCCTTCTTCGACCCAAAGGCACTTCTTTCACGCCCTCGTCTATCCGTAGACATTTTTATAAAAAACAATCACCCAAAAGTATATCATAAAAACGACAAAAATGCCACCTTTTTTCGTTTGTTCAAACCTTCCTTGCAACAGACGCCGAGAAGACACGAAGGACGTTGAGGTTTACCATAAAATACTGAGGTGCGACAGCACCGCCGCTGTTTGTCTTCCCCAGTCGCGAAGCGGCTGGGGTCGTTTTGCATCTAATTTCTCCATAGGTCGGGTCTTCTACAAACCCCTTTGTTAAAAATGGAGGCGTCTATCCATAGGCCGGGTCTTCTACAACCCCCTCTATTAAAAAGTAATCTTTTGTGTGACAATCTCCTAGACATTTATTCCAAAAAAGACTATACTATAAGGCACATAGTTTGGAAAGGTGGAAAGTCTTTCCAAATGCTGAATAAAACGCGATATTCGCATATTTTTCGTTCCAGAGAAACTACCACTTTCTAGAACAGAACGAAGTGTATGACGGAGATTGCGCTTGGGAACATTCCCGGGCGCGCTTTCTTGTTGTATTGTTTTCTGTTCGGGCTGTGGTAGGCCTCTCTGGAGAACAATCAACTTGAAGGCGCGCCTTTTTTATTCCTTCAAGCAACTGTAAAAATTATTGCGTCTCATCGCTTAATAACAAATCTAGAGTTACATACGAATGTAACTTTATATTGGAGTTAATAGAATGAAGATCGCAATAATTACGTGCGGTAGAAGAGGTAATGCTTCTAGATGTTTGGAAAAACTTATAACAAAAGAGAAGTTAGAGCTTGTCGCTGTATTCCTTGCAATTGGAAGCGGTGGAAGTAAACGTAAGGCTTTCTTTAGAAAAATTAAGAAGATTTTAAAAATTGGTATTCTTGGCGCATGGAACGGGGTTAAGATGCGCAAGTGGTATCATA
>JAUNQZ010000157.1 GCA_030535915.1 bacterium | reverse complement strand
GGGCCCTTTACAAGAGACCCGGTCTAGGAATGTCTTTTCCTTCTTTTAGTAGAGGGCCCTTTACAAGAGACCCGGTCTAGGAATGTCTTTTCCTATTGTTTCGTTTTTAGTGTAAATTGACACCTATTACGGACGAGAATAACGCTCAAAAAGCGGCTCTAAATCCGTTTGACAAGCATCTTCATACGGGGCTCCCACTTCAACATTCGTCGCGGGTTTGCCATTCACAAAAACATCCTTCACAATATCCTGCCCTCGCCATGAACGAAAGACAATCTTACCGGGTTTGTTTTCATACGAATCAAGCCAGTTTCCACCCTCAAATGAGACTTTACTTAACATGAAAATCGTCGGAAAATCCAATTGATCCAGCGCCGCTGGTGTGAATTCCCATGTGGGATCCGAAAAACTTTCTTTCGAGACAACAATGGGGACAACCGTTGTCCTTGCATAGACTTCAAATAAAGCACTATAAACCGCAAGCACAACTAAAAATGACACCTGCACGAAAAGGCAAAGAAACAACCCATATTTACGCTTCATCCTTCACCTCGCTTAATTAAACGATTATAACACATATTGAGCGCCAAGAACAGCAAACCACAAAGAATCAACAAACTTCCACTCAAGGTCAACGAGAAGTCCCGCGCCGCGAAGAGGTTAATCCACAGCGAAGCTAAACTATACCCCAAAGCCAAATGCGCCATGAGTAATTCTTCTCGGCGCAAACTGACCCAAATCATCACCGCTCCTGCAATCAATGGCATCACAAAAAGCGCATACGGCAAGAGTAATGACAAATACAAAATCGGAATAAAGGGTAAGAAGAGACCTTCTTGATAAAAGGTTTTCTTCGTTGCAGCAACAATCACAAACATCATCGCAAACGCATTTGAGAAATGATCCCACCAAGATACAACGAATGTCTCATTCAATCCTGCCGCACACAAAATGAGCGAGAGCGCACCCATAAAACAAAGCCCCATAAACATCAATGGACGACGATAAAAAGGATGGTGATGCTCTTCAAGCGAACCCAATAACAACGGCGCTACCAACGAGAGCGAAATAAGATTCTTTGTCATCTTCTCCGTGAAAATCACCTCAAAAATAGTCACATTACCAAAGATTAACGGCATCCATGCGCTTGCATAACAAAGGAATGCAAGCGCATACACCCATTGCAACGCAATCGCTCCAAAACCTTCCTTCCGCACCGCCGCACGCCATTGATACCAACAGAAACCCAGCGGCGCCAAAGCACACACTACAAACAGCCAAGCCTCCCACCGCGGCATCTCCGCAAGCCAAGCAGCAAACAGCAACAGCGGCATCAACAACGTCATCAAACCAACCACCACATGCGAATAACGCACCATCACCATTGGAAAGGTTAAAAGCGTCACCCATAAACAAAACGAAGCATTCACCTCCACAAGTTCACTCACCGCGCCAACCATCAACATCGAGAACCACCACGACCCGGCCCAAAGCGCATTAATCACTTCCTCAACCGCAGGATGCAACTTCCGCTGGTGCGTAAAGACAACCCACGCCGACATCGCCATAAAAGGAATCGCGCACAATAAAATCTTAAACGTTCCCGACAAGAGCAATAAATGCTCCCACAAAACGAGAACCACACCAACAAACAGAGTAAACCCACCCAAAATGCCAAACCAAAGCGTCGATCGCGTCTTCCCCTTAGGGAGCGCAACAACACCCGCCTCATCCGAAGAGGTTGTAAGAACTTCAAAAGCTTCATTGACCATCACTTAAACTCCTTAATCGATAACCACACTTGAGACCCTTTAAGAATATTCGCACGCTTCCTTGAACCCATTCAAACCCATAGAGGCCATCCCTATAGTAAACGAGCGTCTCATCTCTATTATCCTATCATACACCACACTCCAATTGCAAGAAAAAGTATTTCAATGCCCCTCCAATTGCAAGAAAAAGTATTTCAATCC
>JAUNQZ010000156.1 GCA_030535915.1 bacterium | reverse complement strand
AAACAAATTGCAGACGCATGGACAATCGCAGCTGTGGATATTGATGCTGGAGATGAATCTATTATTCCATCGGGTGTACAAGAAATTAATACCGACATGTGTGAAATTCTTGCCGAATTTGGGAAATATAGTGTTGCAGTCTTGAAAGACGATAACGATGAAAATGCCCGTGGGTTAAGAAAAAATAGGGAGAATGATCCCGAATTGAAGTATGGGTTACTCTCTCCAGTTGGCTTAAAACTCTTTAAGTCTGGAGCAAACGAGAGTACGATTAAAGAACATCTCTATCAATTTGTTTATGATACCACAGGCGATGGACAAATTGATGCCGCAGATGGCATGCCAAAACAACTTTTACCTGGCGGACAGCCCATCGCAGGTAAAGCTGCTGTTTGGTGTTGGCCCGAAGATGATGAAGATCGTAAAAATTATAAAGTTCTTGGTAAAAGTTGGTAAAACAAGAGGAGTATTCTATGATTTTACATACTGTTAAATCGGCCGCTCATATTACACGTCGAGGCTTCACGATGATTGAATTGCTCGTCGTTATTACCATTATTGGAGTCTTAACAGGTCTTGGTGTTTGGGCGGGTACTGCATTATTTAAGCAATCAGACGAAGCCAAGCGCTCCTCTTCTGCTGCTGTTATTAAAGCTGCTTTAAGCACATATTACACTGAAAATGGTGAATATCCCGATGGTGATGATGAGAATATTACAAGTGCAATTGTAACCTACGGAAATGTAAGTGACAATCATCTTGATCGTTCAAACATTACCTTTTTAATGGAACTTTTTGGTCGCGATTCCTCTGGCAAGCGTCAAGATGATAAGCGCGCCTATATTACTGATACATCCATGTTTTACTATTGTTCTGGTTCATCTGTTGTTAAACTTGATGAAGCCAAATCAATTTCTTCAAATGGTGTAATTGGTTTCCCCATTAAAATGCAAAAAACATCTCAATCGGAATTTAAGCGTGTAAGTGACAAACGCGCATTTGCTCCAATTCAAATCACCATTGACTATAATCTTAAGGGCCATGTCACGGTTACGGTTCCTAACGAAACAGATTTTAGAAATGTGATTGCGCTCTAATTTCTTTTTCATTGTATTTTATCATTGTGAGCCATCTTATGAAACTACATTCTCCTTTTAATCATAAAACCTCTCGTGATTATCGTCGAGGTTTTACACTCATTGAATTGCTCGCGGTTATTGGCATTGGTGCTCTTTTGCTAACCCTCGCAACAACAGCATTCTTTGGTGCGATGGGAGGAGAAGATGCAGCGAAAGGAAAGCAACAATTTAAGGAAGTTGTAGCAAGTGCTCGCCAAGAAGCGGTAATTTCAGGCAAACCCACGCTTGTGCTTTGTTGGAACTCTACTTTTGAGCGAAAGATTGGAAGTAAAACGCAATCCATCAAACAAGGCCATTATGCCATTTTTACCTATGTTGGAAATGCATGGCCTGCGCCTGGTAATTCAAGAGTTCTTGGTTCGCCGTTTGGTCTTGAACGTGAAATTTTTGATTCGCTTATTGCGAGTGAAGATGATCCCTTGCCAATTTTTAATCTCGCCGATGAATCAGGTGATAAGCCGATAAAATTGGAATATGTTCGAAACAATCGTAACCTTAGTGATCAAAAACGTAATGAAGCTAAGCGAAAAGTTAAAATTGATAGTTTTGAAGTTCCCGCTTGGTCAAAGGGAAGCACAACTTCCTATTCATTAAATGTTTATAATCCAGATGATGGTGAAAAAAATCAACTTGGTTGTCTTGCATTAGAAAAAGCGATTGCGACCTCCTCAAAAGGTGATGCTAATACAATTCCATTAGCAACGCGTTCATCCGCTAATTTCTCCTTACCTGAAGGTTATCACTTTAATCGACGAACAATTATTCTTTTTAATGTTGATGGCACGGCACGCGAAGGTGTTTCTGTTACGCTTACACCCAATAGTGCGAAACAAAAATTAGGTGCTC
>JAUNQZ010000155.1 GCA_030535915.1 bacterium | reverse complement strand
CGCTTTGCTTACCTTTCGTTTTAGGTCTTGGTATGGCATTACCTTGGCCTTTTGCAGGTGCAGGTCTTTCGTTCTTACCGCGTCCAGGCGCATGGATGTCTTGGGTAAAGAAAATTTTTGGTATTGTCGTTATTCTCTTCGCTCTTTACTATGGATATACGGCATGGAAGATTCTCTTCCCTGCAGAAGTTGAAGCAACAACAAAAGGTGAACTTTCATTTGATGCCTCAAAGCCTGAAGAACTTTCGGTGGCAATTGCATCTGCATTATCCAAAGGAAAACCCGTTGTCTTAGATTTCTGGGGGCCAGCATGTAAGGCTTGTAAGGAAATGGAAGAAACAACTTTCCAAGATCAAAAAGTAAAAGTTGAACTTGAGAAGATGACGTTTATTAAAGTTCGTATGGATCTCGCCGATTCTGAAGGTATTAAATCTGTGCGTGAAGCCTATAAAATTAATGGCTTGCCGACTTACATTGTGATTGAATCTGCTCAAAAATAATGAATCGGAATCAGCACACGCTTCAAACTTGGGCGATTCGCGAAGACATCTCTAGGGATCCCGCGGTTCAAAAATTCATCCAGTGGATGCGAAGTGTGCGACATGGCAGCGAACAGACCTGTATCAACTATACGCGTGATATCGGTCAGTTCGCTGCATGGTTTTTTAAGGAGAGTGAATCAGCTCCTTATGATTGGACGCGACCGATGCGATCAGATGCCAAACGGTTTGTGCTTGATTATGCAAAAACAGGTGCTAAACCCACCTCGACCGCCCGTAAACTCGCCTCCATGCGATCATTTTATCGTTTCCTTATCATGGATGACGGTCTATCAGCCTCGCCATTTTCTGGACTTCGTCCGCCTTACAAGGCAAAAGTTTTACCCATTCTCTTAAGTGAAAGTGAAGTTTTACGATTGCTTAATGCTCCGCTTGAGTCGCTTGTTCGAGAAGCACCCGAAGAACCGCTTAAGCGATATGGCCTTTTACGAGATGCTGCTATTTTTGAAACGCTTTACTCAACAGGTATGCGTATTTCTGAATTGGTGGCATTAAAGAATAAAAATGTTTCCTTATCACAAGGTGTTTGCGTTGTCTTAGGTAAAGGGAATAAAGAACGTCGTTGTCTACTTGGTAAACCAGCACAAGAAGCTATTCAAAACATGCAACGAGAAGCGCTACTCCTTTGGCCTAGTACAAATGGGGCAGAAAAACCGCTCTTCTTGAATTATATTGGGGAAGGTTTAACAACACGATCGGTGGAGCGTTTTATGAAACATTGGCTTGCCGTTGCGGGGTTGCCTGATACGCTCTCGCCTCATAAGTTGCGACATTCCTTTGCAACACATCTTTTAGCACATGGTGCGGATTTACGTGCTGTACAAGAATTGTTAGGGCATGCCTCTCCTGCAACAACCCAAATCTATACGCATTTAACCGTAGGTCGTCTCGTTGACTCCTATCATAAAGCACACCCAAGAGGATAAATGATGAAACGCATCTTAGTTATTGGCGCAACATCTGGAATTGGTCGTGCACTTGTTGAAGAAGGTCGCGCGCGTGGTTATGAAGTAATTGCTGCAGGTCGTCGACAACATCTTTTAGATGAAATTGGAGGCGAAACGCTTTTACTTGATGCAACAGCCCCAGATGCGTTAGAAAAGATTGAAAACGTCCACGCAGACACCGTTATTTTTAACGCAGGTTTTGGCATTCACTCACGACTTTTGTCTTGGGATTTTACTGAAACAGCAATTCAACTCAATGTTATCGCCTTCGAAAAAATTGCGCAGTGGGCTTTTACGCATTGTAAGACATTTGTTGCGACAGCAAGTATTGCAGGTCTGAGAGGGCTTGAAAATACAAATGGATATGCACCTTCTAAAGCATATATGATGAATGCTATGGAAGGTTATCGACGCAAATCTCGACATGAAAATGGTCAATGTCATTATGTTACACTTATCCCGGGATTTGTTGACACTGAGATGGGACAAGCATCAAACTTTTGGAGATGCT
>JAUNQZ010000154.1 GCA_030535915.1 bacterium | reverse complement strand
AAAACAGCAAGCATAGTGGCCCAATTCTACGACGAGAGCAGAAGTGTAGGACTCGACATACAGATACCACAACTGACCTACAACGGCAATGACCTCGCTAATGTAGTGCTACAGTGCAAGACTAATGGTCACAAGGCTGAGATACAGGGGCAAGGATCACTATACAATGACGACACACACATTGCCGCCACCCTTCAAGCTACAGCCAAAGAGGACAAACTGAGTATTGGCGCTTTGTGGCAGAGTAATCCCGCAGACTTCTTCACTGGCGCCTTCAGCACAGATGTCTTCTTTGCACGAAACTTCATAGGCAACTTAGAGACAACCATACAGAGCGACAGCTCACACACTACAATTAACAAATCCTTATGGGAACTACATCCCTTCGTAGCACACATAGCCCCCAAGCACACCACCATCAAAGACTTCCGATTCGAGCACGATGCTACACAATACCTCAAAATTTGCGGTACAATAGCCGACACCCTTTCAGACACGCTTAATATAAAACTCAACGACATAGATCTCAGTTATCTTCTTTCTTTAGTCAAACTTCAGGGCATCAGGTTCGGAGGCAATGTGAGTGGCGATATCAAGGCTGCGGACCTCTACACCCAATCACCTTTTATTGATGCCAACGTCAAAGTCCACAACTTTTCCTTCTGCGAAGGTCCTATGGGTGATGCCGTAGCACACGCCTATTGGAATCAAGATTCTACCCGACTGCAATTCAACGCAAAGGTTAACGAAACAGCCAATCACACCACACTTGTAGACGGATACGCAGACCTAACCAGCAACAGACTATGGATAGACCTCTTTGCAGACAGCACCAACATATCATTCCTCAATGGCCTGCTCAGCAGCTTCATGGGCAATGTAGAGGGCAACGCCAACGGTCACATCAGCATAGGTGGTCCAATGAATGCCATAGATCTTGACGGAAAATTGCTTACCGACGCAGCATTCGACCTCACCCCCACTAATGCCCGCTACCACTTCAAGGATACCCTATACCTCTCTCCAGGAGAGATACAGTTCAGAGGCATCGAAGCACGCGATTTGAGAAATCAGAAGGCCATCGTCAATGGTTGTGTCACCCACAACAAACTCAAAGACTTCGGATATAACCTATATATAGACGCACAGAACGTGCTGGGAATAGACCTCCCAAACACAGGTAACGACAACTTCTATACCACTATATACGGTACAGGAGAAGTGCAAGTAAAGGGCGGCCCCGACATGCCTCTACAAATAGACATCATGGCACAGCCCGAAGCAGGTTCACTTTTTGCGCTCAATCTTGCCAGTCAAGATATAACTTCGAGCGACGCATTTATCACCTTCGTAGACCGTACCCCAAAGAGAAACGCACCTACAAGTGTCCAAGAACGGCGAAGAAGAGGAAGAAGGCAGTCAACCGACGCGACCGAACCACTCATCATGAACATCAGCACCAACATCACACCCGATGCCACACTTAAACTCGTGATGAATCAGGCAACGGATGATAATATCAGTGTACACGGAAGTGGTGACCTGCAGGTAAACATCAACGAAGACGACATAAACCTCTTTGGCACATACACAGTAAGCCGAGGTTCATACACCCTAAACCTTCAGGACTTCATCACCAAAAAATTTGATGTTATTGAGGGTAGCACCGTAACTTTCGATGGAGATCCCATGACTGCACGCCTTAACATCACAGCCAGCCACACCGTAAACCAAGCACCATTGAAAGATCTTAACCCCGAGGCTACAGACAACGTTTTGGTAAATTGCCTATTAAAGATAGAAGGCACACTTAACAAGCCAACACTAAGCTTCAATCTGGAACTACCACAAGGAACCGAAGAAGAAAAAGCCATTCTACGCAGTTTCACAAGTACAGAAGAGCAGACCAATCTACAATTTATCTACTTGCTCGGGTTAGGCAAATTCTACACCATGGACATCGCCAATGCAAACACAGCTGAAGGAATGGCCAACATGGAATCGCTACTGACCTCTACTATATCAA
>JAUNQZ010000153.1 GCA_030535915.1 bacterium | reverse complement strand
GATGCCGGCACATACGCATCAATGTAATGCTGAAGCCATTCGCCAGGAATCCCATAGGCTAACCAAGTAAAGAGAATGACAATGAGAAGTAAAAACAAAAAGATTGTCCAACAGAGATAATGGACTGTTTTCGCAATAAATTGTTTTAAATATCTCATTACTTAAAATTAAATTCGTTAATTACTTAAGAGTATTCAAACGATCGGGAGTAAAAACCCCTTCCCCAATATAAAGTTTCACTTCACCCTGACGCGTTGAGGAATCAATCGTCAATGGTGTTGTTTCTACTGTAACACGGCAAGGATTCTCTTTGGCTTGATGAATACGAGCATTTTTATCATCAATAACGATATACCATGTTTTATCTTTTGCAACCATTACCATGCGTTGACCACACAGTTCAATGGAAAATGGAGGCAAAACGACATCATTAATTAAATATACTGAAATCGATGATTGCCCCACAAAAGATGCAGCCATCACCTTAAACGTCAAAGTTTGTAATGGTTGGGGTTGATTTGTCGTTACCGCAGGAGAGGATAAGGTTACAGAAGTCGTATAAAACGCATCTACATGTGGTGTACCAGCAAGTGTTGCCACGTATGAACCATCCGCCTCCATTTGAAGAGTGAGACCTGTAACATCCCGCCACTTTTCCCAAGAGGTCACAGCCCAACGCTTTTGTGATTGTGTATCAGCAAATTCAAGCGAAAAACATGCACGCTCAACCGTCTCTGGTAAAACAGCCCAAACCGGCATTGCCGTAAAGAATAACACTCCAATAGAAAGTACTTTTATGAATGTCTTCATTTTTTATTCCTTATAAAAAATTCGCGAACCCGCTGGCACCGAGTGCGTCAACCAAACGTTACCGCCAATGACCGAACCGCGTCCAATGATTGTGTCTCCACCAAGAATTGTCGCATTCGCGTAAATAATAACATCATCTTCA
Organism: bacterium; assembly: GCA_030535915.1. Lineage (GTDB taxonomy): Bacteria > Verrucomicrobiota > Kiritimatiellia > RFP12 > DVOR01 > Spyradenecus. The sequence continues at coordinate 1,172 of JAUNQZ010000153.1, read as the reverse complement.
ACTTCTGGATGACGCTTCCCGCCTTTAACTAAATGACCATCTGCATCTTTACGAAAAGACAACGCACCTAAAGTTACACCTTGATAAACACGTACATTTGTACCAATCACACATGTTTCACCAATGACAACGCCTGTACCATGGTCAATAAAGAAACCTTTACCAATCGTTGCACCAGGATGAATATCAATCCCCGTTCGAGAATGTGCATATTCACTCATGACACGAGGTAAGAGATGTACATCAGCCTTGTAAAGGACATGCGCAATACGATGAACCGCAATTGCAAAAAGCCCTGGATAGGCCATAACAATTTCCATATTGGAGTGCGCGGCGGGATCGCCCTCATACGCGGCGACAACATCCGCTTGCAAAAGCGAACGAATCTCGGGTAATTCGTGCAACAGTTGAGCAACAACCGCTTCCGCACGCTTTTGACAATCAAAATCTTCTGGACGCGTACCTTCAAGTTTACGATAAGCTTCTACGCGTTCAATTTGCGAAACGAGTGTCTCTGCAATTGCAGTAAGACGATCACGAATTAACGGCAAATCTTCATGATCCACCGCCTCGTACGACAAACATCCAGGGAAAAGTGCCGAAAGTAATTGTTTCAACACTGCTTGAATGGCACGACGACCAGGTAAATTCAAACCATGTCGTGTATTCGTTGCAGGACAATTCTTACAAACAAAACGCTCTGCGAGAGAATCAACCAAAGTATGCAATGACTTATTCATGATTCATCTCCTTTACGGCATCATGATCTTCCGTCAATCGCATAATAACACGATCAGCACCAAGATTAGGACAGCCAAGCGCAAGCAAAATCTTTCCTAAAATACTCGAGGAATGACAATGCAAGATATTCGCCTTGAGACGAAATTGTTTACAAAAATCAAAGAAATCCGTCACCGTACAGTTATGAATGTTTGGAGTATCGTACCATTCATACGGGAACTGACGTGTATTCGGCATGCGTCCCGTAAAGAGCAAAGAAAATCTCATCCCGATATAACCAAAGTTTGGAAAAGCGACCAATGCCCATTTCGCCACTCGCAACAATTGTTGCATCATACGATCAGGATGCTTCAAAACCTGGATCGTATGTGAAATAATTGAAACGTCAAAGACTCCATCTGGGATGAGTTTCAATTCCTTATCCACATTAG
>JAUNQZ010000007.1 GCA_030535915.1 bacterium | reverse complement strand
GTATCACTGAAAGAAAAACAGATCATGAAGTGTTTCAATCTATTGCCTAAACGTAATCTTTTGGTCCATTACATTTGCAATTTACAATGTAAGAGATACAGAAATATGAAAATTATAAAATGTAAGATGTAAATGGAGTCAAGCATTCATTTCCGTTATTCCAGAAATGGAAGAGGCTGAAATGTACTGTTTGTTTCATCGAAAGTGAATGCGTTTATCGGCGATAATTAAATCAAATATCTCGGCGATATTCGAAATGATTATCGGCGATATTTAAAAAGAATATCGCCGATAATTGAAATAATGACCTGCAACATTGAAATTTATTATCAATGATATTTAAAGTAAGAATCGTGGGGTTGTGTTTGATATGTGGAGCATTCGTTGAAGTGGCTTCTTTTGTTTTGAGAATAAATTGATTTAGACAATTTTTAAAAGCTATTTTATGGATTAAATTAAAAGGATTAAGCTTGAAGTGTATGGTGAGGGAGTGATCATTTTTGAGGTAATCTTTCAGCGATTTAGAGGTGTTGTTCTTTTCAAAAGAATACTTAAAACAGGATACTTAGGTTTAAAGATAGAGCATCCACTAGCAGTGAAGAATCTTTCAATTGAAGCATATTCAACTTGCATATTATGTTGAAATATGTTATCATTGCGCTCCTTTTTTGGGGGTGACCAGGTCTCGACAGGGCAAGTCGGAACTTCGGTTGCGTGCCGGGGATGATCGTTGGCCCCGTTAAATATCGATCAAAAACTAACTGCGAAACCTAATTTCGCCTACGCGGCCTAAGTTATTCCGCGTCGCTGAAGCACCGATGTCTGCTGAGTGTGGAAGCGTCGATTAGCAGATCCTGCTGTGAACCGGACCCTCGGGAACACAACCTTGTATCATCATGAAGGTAAGTCGTTTGTCAGCCTGCCAATCGGCGTGCAGACGATAAGATAATAGATTGGCTACGCACGTAGACATCGCTGTGAAGCTGTCTTGGACGCGGGTTCAACTCCCGCCACCTCCACCAATTTCAATAAAACGCACGGAGATTCGTGCGTTTTTATTTTTTATAGAGGGGTTTATAGAAGGTCCAGTCTATAGAGGGACTCCTCTCTTTTAGTAGAGAGGCTTGTAGAAGAACCGCCAATAGATCGACGCCTACATTTTTAATAAAGGGGGTTATAGAAGACCCGGTCAATAGATGGGTTCTCTATTTATCCTCGATTTTTGTCGTCTCCGAGACTTCGTATGACAAGCGTCTCGTGTTTTGCAAAAAATCATCCTTTCACATTGGCAACTCCCTTTGGAAGGTGGTATATTAAGAAACGCTCAAATAAAGGGATTTGCTATGGACATCAACAAGATTGAAGTTATTGCTCAAAACAACTTTGAAAAAGCCTTGCAGGTTATTGAAAAAAGCGGTGTTCGGCAGGCTTGGGAATCCATTGGTGCTGTCGTCAATCAGGTTGGCTCGATGGCGATGGGATTATTGATGAAGCACAGAGATATTGATTTTCATATTTACACGGATCAATTGGATATTGCTGAAAGTTTCAAAGCTGTTCAAAAAATTTGTGCCAATCCGGCAGTTACTCGTATGGAATACCGCAATCTTGCCAATACGGAAGAATCCTGTCTAGAATTTCATGTCTGGTTTATGCTTGACAACGAAGTGTGGCAAATTGATATGATTCAGATTTTAAAGGGCTCGCAGTTTGACGGATATTTTGAAGCGGTGGCCGAAAGAATCAAAGCCGTTTTGACCCCTGAAACACGACGCGCGATTTTGGAACTCAAATATCGCACACCTGATGATGAACACATTATGGGAATTGAATATTATCAAGCTGTAATCGCTGACGGAATACGCAATTATCCTGATTTTATCCAATGGCGGAAAAAACATCCAGCAACAGGTATCGTTTCTTGGTGTCCTTAATCTGTCACGCGAAGTTATGGTGAAGACCAAAAGCGAGGATAAATACAGGAGCCCGTCCATTGACCGGACCTTCTATGGTTCCCTTTATAAAAATGCAGGCGTCGATCCATTGACCGGACTTTCTACGGTCCCCTTTATTAAAAATTATTTAACGAGAAGTTCACGGAGGTGTTGGACGGGGATGGCGAAGTAAAAGGGATAGAAGGGGTCAGAGGTGGCGGAGCGGTTAATACCAACGACTTCGCCGGCTTGATTGACGAGGGGGCCACCACTGTTTCCGCGGTCGATTGCAGCAGTATGATAGAAGCGCCCTGGAACAATTTTACCAATGTGACCTTTGGTAAAGTGTGGCAAAAGATAAGCGAGGACGGCGGGTTCGTTAAAAACATTACCGGGACGCAAACGCTTTGCGATAATGCTTTTGGCATAGTCTTCGTCAATGTCTCCTGGGTAGCCAATGGAAACGACATCTTGCATGAGTAAAGCATCGGTTGTAGCAAGGGGAATTGCAGGTGGAAGATTTTCTCCAAGCACTTCAAGTACGGCTAAGTCATGTGTTTTATCCATGTGCTTCATCGTGGCTTGGTGAATTGCTACAGATTGTCCGTCAGGTGCTGTAATAAACACATAAAAATGTGAGGCGCCATCAACAACATGTGCATTGGTAACGAGGTGTCCAGGAGCTCCTGCGAAGAAGGCACTCCCCTCGCCCACATCATTGCCTCGAATCGTTAACATCTTTACCACAGAGCGTTGCAATGCGGTCACAGGAAGATATGCTTGAACACTTGAGGGGAGTCCTGCATGGAGTGTTGTCGTTGTGCATCCAAAAAGGAAACTTAAAAGTAAAAGTGAGAAGAAAGTTTTCATAGGAAACCTTAACTTAACAAACGATTCTAATCATTAACATATCGAGGAAGACCTTAACAAAGGATTAATGTTTGAGGGCTTCCGCTTTCGTTTCGATTTCAAAATATTGCTCAAGGCTTGTCTCAAGATCTGCCTCTGCAGTAGAGAGTTCTGCAGAGAGAGCAGCATAATCAGCATCGGGTTGCGTAAGGGCTTCGTTGAGGGCTGCAATACGCGTCTCAAGTGCTTCAATTTTATCTGGGAGCGTTTTTAGGAGTTGTTGCTCCTTATAAGAAAGGCGCGTTGCAGCATTGTCGCGTTTAGGTTGCGAGGGTACGGCTGGAACATTTTCACGCGTGGCGGAGGTCTTTTGCGTTTCCGCTTGTTGACGCGCACGCGCTGTTTGCCAATCGCTATAGCCGCCAGGATAAGTTGTTACGCGACCCTCTTCAATCACGAGGACAGAGGTCGCTACATGATCGATAAATTCTCGATCGTGCGAGACAAGGAGGAGGGTTCCCCCATAATTGGCGAGTTCTTCCTCAAGGAGTTCAAGCGTTTCAACATCAAGGTCGTTGGTAGGTTCGTCCATCACAAGCACATTCCCCGGGTTGAGGAAAAGGCGAGCAAGGAGAAGACGGGCGCGTTCACCACCAGAGAGCGCTTTTACAGGTGTACGCGCACGTTCGGGCGTGAAGAGAAAATCGCCGAGGTAACCAAAGATATGTTTACGGACGCCATTGATAGAGACATATTCTTTACCCTCGGCAACATTCTCAGCAACGGTTGCCTCAGGATTAAGCGCTCCACGAAGTTGATCAAAGAACGCGGTCTGTACACGCGAGCCGAGTTGTTGATGTCCCGATTGAGGTGTCAATTGACCAAGAATCAACTTAAGCAAGGTCGTTTTACCCGCACCATTTTCACCGAGAATACCGATGCGTTCGCCTCGTAAAATCCGCAGGTTAACATCCGTCAAAATCGGTTTCTCAGGCGTGTAGCCAAAGGTTACATTTTCACAACGATAAACCAAATCACCCGTTCGCTCAGCATTGCCTAACGAGAGCGAGGCGGTACCACTTTGTGTGCGACGTTGGGAGAACTCCTCGCGTAGTTTTAATAATGCAGCGACGCGCCCCTCATTACGACAGGTACGCGCCTTCACACCACGGCGAAGCCAGGCTTCTTCTTCCGACAATTTCTTTGAACGCTTCTCCCAATAGACAGCCTCATCGGCGAGCAATTCCGCTTTACGACGAAGGAATGTATTGTAATCACAATCCCAACCCGAGAGGAGTCCTCGGTCAAGGTCATAGACAGTCTTTGCAACGGCTCGTAAAAAGGCTCTGTCGTGTGTAATAAAGAGGCACGCAAAAGGTGCGGTCGCGAGGAAACCTTCAAGCCATTTGATAGAAGCAATGTCAAGGTGGTTTGTTGGCTCATCCAATAACAAAAGGTGTGGTTCTTTAGCGAGAGCACAACCAAGAATTACACGACGACGCATCCCGCCAGAGAGCGCATTAAAGTCTGCTTCAAGATTAAGTTCAAGACGCGTTGCAATGGCTTCTGCAATATGGAGGCGCTCAAGATCGTGCGTGGCTTGTGTTAAGATTTCCCGCACGGTCCCAGGGCGGTCCTCCGGGACGTCTTGTGGCAGGTAAGCCACGCGAACCGATGCATCGCGTAAGACTTCGCCTCGGTCTGGCGGGATGAGCCCTGCCATAACTTTGAGGAGGGTCGACTTTCCCTCTCCATTACGACCGGTGATACACGCACGCGCACCAGGTTCAATAGAGACAGAGATATCTTCGAGGACGGGGGCGTTTCCGAAACCCACCGTGACATGATGTAGTGTAATTAAAGCCATGGTGCGATACTATATCAAAAATGAATAGGGTTTCGCAACCGCAATCCATTAGCGATGAAAGAGGTGGACAACGAAGCATACGCGGCGCCTTGTGCGGTTCCCCTCCCCCCAAAGATTGATGGGAGAAGCAAAGAAAATATAAAAAACACCGCGGGTGAACGCGGTGTTTTTTGAGATTCGCTAAATGCGAGTCTTTGCTTACTTAGCAGCAATGACACGGCACATTTCGACGACCTTGTTGGAATAACCCCATTCGTTGTCGTACCATGCGCAAACCTTGACGAAGGTAGGATCGAGCTGGATGCCAGCCTTTTCGTCGAAGGTGGAGGTGCAGACTTCGCCACGGAAGTCGGTGGAGACGACAGCGTCAGCGGTGTAGCCAAGAACGCCCTTGAGTTCGCCTTCTGCAGCTTCCTTCATAGCAGCGCAGATTTCAGCGTAGGTAGCTTCCTTAGCGAGTTCGCAGGTGAGGTCGACGAAGGAGACGTCAGAGGTGGGAACGCGAACGGACATGCCGGTGAGTTTGCCCTTGAGTTCAGGGAGAACGACACCCACTGCCTTAGCAGCGCCTGTGGAGGAGGGGATCATGTTTTCGAGGATACCACGGCCACCGCGCCAGTCCTTCTTGGAGGGACCGTCAACCGTCTTCTGAGTGGCGGTTGCAGCGTGGATGGTGGTCATGAGACCGCGCTTCAAACCAAACTTGTCATTGATGACCTTGGCGATAGGAGCCAAGCAGTTGGTGGTGCAGGAAGCGTTGGAGATGATATCCTGGCCTGCGTAGGTGGTGTGGTTCACACCATAGACGAACATCGGGGTGCCGTCCTTGGAGGGAGCGGACATAACAACCTTCTTAGCGCCAGCTTCGATGTGCTTGCGAGCGGTTTCATCGGTGAGGAAGAGGCCGGTGGATTCAACGACGATTTCAGCGCCGACTTCATCCCACTTGAGAGCTGCGGGGTCCTTTTCAGCGGTGAGACGAATGGTCTTGCCGTTGACGATGAGGTTGTTGCCGTCGACTTTGACGTCGCCAGCGAACTTGCCATGCACGGAGTCATACTTGAGCATGTAAGCGAGATAATCAGGATCGAGGAGGTCGTTGATGCCAACGACTTCAACGTCATCAAAGTTCTTCACAGCAGCGCGGAAGACCATACGGCCGATACGGCCAAAACCATTAATACCAATCTTGATGGACATGTTTACTCCTTATTGTTGTATTAACTTGGCACTCCAACAACGAACGGAGCCCAAATGAATACACTTAGTGTAACATAAATAAATGAACGGGGTCAAGCGTTTTTTAAAAACGCGGTTTAATAAGAACATATCTCACTCTCATTCTAATCTTTTTTTAACAAAATGGCAGACACTTTTTCATTCAAAAAAGAGGTGGTATTTTAGATGCGAATATGCTATACTAATATGTATGAGTAAGACATCTACATCGCAATTGCATCAAACGCTTTTAATTCCAACCGTTATGCCCTCTTCGGGAACGGGTGGAAAGGCTCGTTTACTCGTAACATCGGGGCCTCTTGAAGGACGCGAATATCTTATTTCAAAGCTTCCTTTTACGATTGGATCTGGACTTTCAAACGACTTGTCCATTGCGGAGCCAACGGTTTCGCGTCAACATTGTGAAATTGTCTCTGATGGACAAGGCGGCTTGATGATTAATGATTTGGGGTCTACCAACGGAACAAGTATTGAGGGGGTTAAAGTCACCTCTGCTCGACTTACCCCGAATACCGAAGTTCAATTGGGCCGAACACGCATCATTGTTCCTATTGTGCAAGACCGTCCCCATCTTGTTATGAGCGCTCGTGAACAATTCGGGCACTCAATTGGTCGCACACCCCTTATGCGACATGTGTTTTATCTTGCAGAACAAGCACGAAATGCGACAAGTTCCGTTTTGATTTTAGGAGAAACAGGAACTGGCAAAGAAGAACTCGCGCGTGACATCCATTCAGAATCTCCTCGTGCGGAAGCCCCCTTTATTACACTTGATTGTAATGCGTATGCCAATAATTTAGAATTGGCAAAGATTGAACTCTTTGGTAATGGAACCACGCCGAGTGCATTAGAGCTCGCCTCCAATGGAACACTTTTCCTTGATTCTATTGACATGATGCCTACGGACTTACAACCATTAGTCCTACGCGCATTAGAGACGCGACAAGACATTCGTTTTATTTTTGCCTCTAAACAAGATTTAGCACAACTTGCTAAACAAGGAGATTTCTATCAACCGCTCTACTGTGCACTTGCTGTAATTGTAATTGAAATGCCGGCTTTGCGTCGTCGGCGCGATGACATTCCCCTTCTCATCAACTCCATCGCAGAACGTCTCCATGTGAGTGAACATGTTATGGATTGGTGTCAGCAAGCCTCAACGGTTGCATTCCTCATGCGGTATAATTGGCCAGGAAATATTCGTGAATTACGAACCTTAATTGAACGCATCCAGTCATTGGGACGCATTCCCGCAGACATTGGAGCATTTTTACAAGGCAATTTGCAAAGCGAGGCCAAATTACAGGCGGAAAGTGGAAATGATTGTCCATCGTGTGGCGATAGCGACATTACCATTTCTGCAGATCGCCCATTTAAAGATCTTAAAAATGAAATTATTGAAGAGTTTGAGCGCAAGTACCTCTCCGATTTACTTTCACGCAAAGCTCAAAACATTTCCCAATGCGCTCGTATCGCGGGAATTGAACGCGCTTATCTACAGCGTTTGATTCGCAAATATGGTATGCGTGACTAAATATTCACATTTATGGCCTATATTACCCATTTACACGGACAAATTATTGAAAAACTTCCAACCGGCATTGTTGTTGAATGCGCAGGTGTGGGGTATGCGGTTGCTGTTCCGCTCTCCACTTTTGATCGTATTCCTGCAATGGGTGAGATGTGCAAGCTCTATACTTCGCATATCATTCGAGAAGACGATCATTTACTTTTTGGCTTTGCGACCCCTCGTGAACGAGAATTCTTTCAAACACTCCTCTCGATTTCGGGGATTGGTCCCAAACTTGCACTTAATGTCCTCTCAGGTCTCACGCCTGGAGAGCTCGCCACGGCCATAGCGGAAGGGGATGTTAAACGCCTCTCGTCTATTTCTGGTGTCGGCAAAAAGACTGCAGAACGCATTATTGTTGAACTCAAGGATAAAGTAGATCCTCTGGAAGCCATCTCAATGCGTAGTAAAGAATCGGGTCGGACTGAAGCTCCCGCGACCTTACGCGACACGATTCTCTCTCTCATCGCGCTGGGAAATAAACCTGACGATGCTCAAAAGATGGCTCAAGCCGCCTATGAATCAAATCCAAAGGCGAGTGTACAAGAACTTATTCGCTTATCCTTGCGTCGTTAATCCTCAAAAAGACATAAAGAAAGTATCCTATGAGTAAAAGTTTCGAAATTGAAGGAACCCTCGTTGAAGTCATGGAAACCATGACCTTTGCTTCTGGCTTTACCAAGCGTGAATTTATCCTCCGTGAAGAAGACGATCGCTATCCTCAAGATATTAAAATGACATTGACGCGAAATCAATGCTCCCTCATTGATGCCTTTAAAAAAGGTGATCAATTACGAGTAACCTTCTCTCTTCGTGGAAATAAGTGGCAAGATCGTTACTTTACCGATTTGCAAGCCTTTAAGGTTGAACGCGTTGAGACAGATGGTTCAACGGTAGAACCGATTGAAATACCCGAAGACGATTTCACGACAGATTCGATTCCTGATGACGACATGCCCTTCTAATCCATCGGCTCATAAAGTTACGCAGCTCCTCGAGGGAGGTGCTGCGTATTTGTGTCGTCATAAGATTTCTCCAGAAGAAGCACAAACGCAAGCCGAAATTCTCGTTTCGGAAGTGTTACGTATTCCTCCTGGGCGATTGCTTTTAGAACAACAACGCATCGCAACAGTAGACGAAATTGAAACCTTAAGAGCAGCATTTCTACGATTAGCCAAAGGTGAGCCGATTCAATATGTTGTCGGCGAGTGGCCATTTCATAATATCACACTCAAAACAGATGCCCGCGCGCTTATCCCGAGACCTGAAACAGAGCAACTTGTTGAACGAATTCTTCACTCTGAAGTATGGCAACGCGCAACACATATTGTTGATATTGGGACAGGAACTGGAGCGATTATTCTCGCACTCGCTGCGGCGGACAAGTCTTGTACAAAACAATTTCATGCAGTTGACATTTCTCCGGAGGCGCTTTCCCTCGCAAAAGAAAATGCCACACGATTGAATCTCTCAACGCGCGTGACCTTTGAACTTGCCGATGGCGCATCAACGCTTCCGCAACGAGCTTTTGATATTCTTGTCTCTAATCCTCCTTACATCTCTACAAAAGAGACCGATGCGTTACCACCACTCATCCTAAACCATGAGCCTCGAACTGCGCTTGATGGCGGAGAAGATGGTCTTGACATCTTACGACAGATTATTCTTGATGGCACACAAATCCTTCGTCCCGGCGGTGCGATTTTTCTTGAAATTGGAGATGACCAAGGACTCTCCGTTCAACGACTCCTTGACTGTGCCGGTTATTCTCAAAGTCAAATTCATAAAGACTTTGCACGCCACGATCGATACGCAGAAGCGACAATTCTTTAAAGCGTGATACGCATTATGAAAACTCTTCTTCCTCTAGCAATTACAGGTGGCGATGGCGCTGGTATCGGGCCAGAAATTGCCGCCCGCGCATGTGCAGTTTTTCCCGAAGAAACATTCCACCTCTTTACGCATCAAGCACTCTTTGAACGGGCATGTAAAAGTGCAGGTGTTCCCATCCCCTCAAACATCGTATGGCATAACATTCCGCTTAGTGTTCCGACGGAAGACATTCAACCAGGGACAAATCAAGTTGCAACAGGAGAACTCGCTTATCAATCCGTGGTTGCAGCGACGCAGGCGACCCTCCAAGGAGAAATGCGCGCCATTATTACCGCTCCTTTTAGTAAAGCAGCTTTACATCTTGCGGGGCACGCCAATGTTCCTGGACATACCGAACTAATTGCACGACTCTGTGGTCGAGAAGAAGCAACTATGGCCTTCTTTGGCCCTCAAATGGTTCTTTCTTTGGCAACGATTCATATTGCATTACGCGATGTACCCCAATGGTTAACGCGCGAACGACTCTTACGCGTTTTTAAAGACACTGCAGAAGCTCTCTCGCGACGTCTTGATCGGAGACCCAAAATAGGCGTACTCGCACTTAATCCTCACGCCGGGGAAAATGGGGCCTTTGGCGATGAAGAAGCGCGCGTTATACTGCCTGCAATAAATGAAGCACAAGAATGGGCGGACTTTATTGGGCCTCTTGTTCCAGACACCGCACTCATCCCCTCCAATGGAGCAACAAATTATGATGGTTTTGTTGCGATGTATCATGACCAAGGTTTAATTCCTTTTAAACTTTCAGCCTTTGATCAAGGTGTTAATGTAACATTAGGTTTACCCGTCTTACGAACAAGTCCCGACCATGGAACTGCGTTCAATCTTGCGTGGAAGGGGGTCGCCTCTGCAACAAGTATGATTGCCGCAATTCGCTGTGCACAGGAACTCACACAATGAAGCAAGACATTCCTCCAGAACATTTCACCGCGCACGATCAACGTGACCAAAAAGTGATTCGATATGGATTACTCGCGATGGGCATTCTCTTTAGCGGCTATCTTCTTGCGGCTTTTATGGGGTGGCTTCCACGAGCAATTACACCTGGCCGACAAGAGGTCCAAACAGCAACTAAAGGCCTCTCGAATCCTTATCTTAAAAACCTTCCACAACCCATTGATCCAGAGCCTTATCTCGGTGTTGCACATAAAGGTTCTCGTTTTCGTTTTGATTTTACAAAGCAAGAAGCAATTGTAACGCGTCCAGACTTTCAAAGTGAAAATGCGCATCCTCGATCAATATGGATTATTCCTGCTTCGGTTTCCTATAAAGGACAATCCTATACTGTAACAACCTTATCCGCAACAGCGCTCCTTTATGCCGACGGAATTACATCTGTCACCTTCCCCCCGACCCTACGAAACTTTAATGGTGCTCATGAATTAATAAAGCCAGAACTTAAAACAATTATTCTTCAGCGTCTTCATGAGGCGCCTCTTGTTCTAACACCTACAGAATTTATTTCCTATATTCAAACACATTATCCCCAACGTCCTTTAATAGAAGGAGATATCCAATGAGAATTTCTGGTGGTGAATGGTGCGGCCGACCTCTTTTAATGCCTAAATCGGACCTTGTGCGTCCAACGCAAGATCGCGTCCGAGAAGCACTCTTTAACCTACTCATGTATGTCATCAAAGGCGCACGCTTTCTTGATCTCTTTGCTGGATCTGGTGCCGTCGGTCTTGATGCACTTTCTCGCGGAGCAAAACAAGTAACATTTCTTGAAAAAGATCGCAAGGTTTATCAAACATTATTAAAGAATCTTGAAACCTTTCAAGTTGATTCTCTCTATGCCAAAAATACCGATGCACTCGCATGGCTTGGCCTTACGGAAGCACAACAAAAACATGGTCGTACATTTGCTCCTCCGTCAATGCTCAGCCAAGCTTTTGACATTGTGTTTTGTGACCCTCCTTATCTCTGGGCTCAAGAGCATGGGTTCGCCCCTATCGCACAAGTACTTGCAGAACGCAACTTGCTCGTTCCAGGAGGTCTCCTTGTTACAGAAACAGATTATCGTACCGATCCCGTAGACATCCCTGGCTATACCTTACAAAAAGATCGCCTCTACGGAAAAACGCGTCTCGTAATTTATCGTCGCGAGGTTTAATTTAACAAACAAATCGTTCATAAACGAAAGAACACCGCACAATGTTCGGTGTTCTTTCGTTTATACATGCAAATACGACTTGGGCGTTTAGCGTTTGATATGGACAACGCGACCCTTAATCGTGAGAGCATCCGCAGCAAGATAACGCAACGCTTCTGGAAATGCAATATGCTCTTGGACTTGAATTCTTGCATGAAGTGATTCCGGTGTGTCGCCCTCTTCCACAGGGACACATTTCTGAACGATAATGGGTCCACTATCTGTCCCAGCATCTACAAAGTGAACCGTACAGCCTGCGACCTTCGCTCCGTAGTCAAGCGCTTGCTTCCATGAATGAAGTCCTGGAAATGCAGGAAGCAATGCAGGATGAATATTCAGCACACGATTTGGAAACGCATCCAAAAGACCTTGCTTCACAATTCGCATAAAGCCTGCAAGAACAACCGTGTCTGCTCCCGCCGCTTTCATAATGCGGATGTATTCCTCTTGTGCGTCCCCGTCTAACTTTGTCTTAAATGGTGCACATGAAACATACTGATGAGATAAATTATGGCGAGCGGCACGTTCAAGAATCTTCGCATCTGCAACATCTGCAAGGACACATACGATTTCCGCATCAAGGGTGCCGGCTTCAATTGCATCCACGATGGACTGCATATTGCTACCCGAACCCGAACCAAGTACAGCAAGACGAAGCTTAGGCATGCGTTTCATCCTTCTTGGCTTCAGTCTTCCATTCCGCAGGAAGTTGATCAATAACCGCTTGAATAACTTCTTCAAGAGTCAAATAAGTCGAATCAATCGCAATGACACCATCTGCCTTACGCAATGGAGCACATGCACGCGAGGAGTCAATCTTATCACGCGCAAGAAGCGATGCTTTCACTTCTTCCACAGATTGATTGGCGACCCCCTTTTGAACTTCTTCAAGCTGACGACGCGCTGCACGAACAGCGGGATCCGCTTCGAGATAAAAACGCGCCGGCGTATCTGGGAATACCGCAGTTGTAATGTCGCGACCTTCAATAATCAAATCGCCAAACTTTGTCAACGAACGGAGGTCATCCGTAATACGCTTACGCACTTCAGGCACAGTAGCAACAGGAGATGCATGTGCATTAATGCGAGGCTCGCGCAATTCCTTGTCGGGACGGATGCCGTTAATTTCATAAACGATACGCCCCTCTTCTGCGCTATAATTGATTTGAAGCGTTTTAGCAAAAGCTGCTACAGCCTCAGGATTTGATGTGTCAATATTGTTTTCAAGGCATTGCCATGTCACAATACGATAAAGCGCACCAGAGTCAACATGGAGGAAACCCATACGTTGCCCAACAGCCTTTGAGACAGACGATTTACCAGCTCCACTAGGTCCATCAACAGCAATCACGCGTGCTTGAGGTGTCGTATCCATTTTTGTCTCCTTTTTCCTTTTTGTCGCAGGAGGGATTCCCGTATAAACGAGAGCTTCAACATCGCGACCATCCGCGACTTCAACTTCCATAAGATAATTTGCAAGCAATGCCAAGCGGTCGCGATTTGCAGAGAGCAAATCAACTGCCCGCTGATACGCTTCACGCAAGAGCTTTGAAATTTCCGCATCCACTGCACAAGCGGTTGCTTCAGAGTGGCTTTGGCGACGACCAATTTCACGACCGAGATAAACTTGCTCTTCATTATCACCAAAGGCCTGGAATCCAAGGGTTTCACTCATACCATAAGCGCACACCATTCGACGAGCAACATTCGTTGCCATCTTAATATCTTGTGCAGCGCCTGTTGAGAGTTTACCCGTAAGCATTTCTTCAGCCACACGGCCTGCAGCACACACCACAAGCATGTCCTTCATCTCATCCTTGGTATGATTCAGAACATCGCGTTCAGGCAAAGACATTGTAGCACCAAGTGCACGCCCTCGCGGAATAATGGTCACCTTGTGGAGAGGCTCGGTATTATCCAGCAAGAGTTGAGCCAATGCGTGACCACCTTCATGCCAAGCGGTGCAACGCTTATCAGCATCCGTCATCACATACGAACGGCGTTCACGTCCCCAAAGCACCTTATCACGCGCTTCTTCAAGATCTTCTTGAGAAACCGAAGTTCCACGACGACGCGCCGCAAGCAATGCAGCTTCATTGAGAAGGTTCGCAAGCTCCGCTCCAGAGAATCCAGGCGTGCCACGAGCAACGCGCTCCAACGAAACATCTTCGCCGAGGCGGACCTTCGCTGCATGAACCTTCAAAATAGCGAGGCGACCATCCACCGTTGGGAGATCAACATTGATTTGACGGTCAAAACGCCCCGGACGCGTCAATGCTGGATCAAGCACATCCACACGGTTCGTAGCCGCCATAACAATCACACCGGAATTCCCCTCAAAACCATCCATTTCAACAAGCATTGCATTAAGGGTTTGTTCGCGTTCATCATGACCACCGCCAATACCAGTGAAACGCGTACGGCCGATTGCATCGATTTCGTCAATGAAAAGAATACAAGGCGCACTCTTCTTCGCCTGTGCAAACATGTCACGCACGCGGCTTGCGCCGACACCGACAAACATTTCTACAAAATCAGATCCACTGATGGAAAGGAAGGGCACCTCAGACTCACCTGCAATTGCCTTTGCAAGCAACGTTTTACCCGTTCCGGGAGGACCCATCAAGAGGACGCCCTTAGGCACTTTACCGCCAAGTGCTTCAAAACGCTTAGGGTCGCGAAGGAATTCAACGATTTCAGCCACTTCTTCTTTTGCTTCTTCAACACCTGCGACATCTTTAAAGCGAATCTTTGCCTCTTCTTTATTCAACATCTTCGCGCGAGATTTGCCAAAGGTAAACGGACTGTCATCTCCCTTTGTACGACGCAAAATAAGGAAGTAAAAAAGACCGAAAACAACAACCAACGGTAAAACAGAGATTAAAATCGCCTTAAACCAACTTGACTGATGCTCCACATCAAAGTTGACCCCCTTCTCAACAAGGCGGCGTTCCAAATCCATGATACTAACAAACTCCACCTCAAAGGGAGAGCCTTTAGCCTTTGGGTCTTTTTGAACTTCTGCTTGAGTAGGATTCCAGGTGCCCGTCACAATGGTCTTATCATCTTGACGAATCAACTTCACTTTAGGAACAGCAGCGTTAACAACCGACGGCAAATTTGCAGGCGACTGATTCAAAATCACAACTGGCACCTGTGGTGGTGTCGACGACTCATTTGCTACAACAGGCGTAATCGGTTCAATCTTTTCCTCAACGGTTGGCATTGGAGGAGTCGTCTCTTTTTCGGCTTGAGCTTCTTTTTCAATTTGAGCAGCCTGAGATGCCAATTGCAACTGATAGAGCGATTGTTTGTAACCCGCATCAATGCGTTCCCAAAAATCGCGTTGCGACATAACACGCGCTTCCTCCGTTGAACTAGAGAAAGATTTAAAAATCGCAAAAAAGATAACACCTAAAAGAATCCAAACAATAAACGGACGACGACTCCCCGTTGGTGCGCCGCCATTCGATTTTTTGTCTGTTAAGTTAGGGGGTGTATTCGAATTTTTATTTGTCATATACTTACGATCCTCGAACTTCTCGTCCCTTTTCTTGAGAAACGATAATTTCGAACATTTGATCTGATTGTTTTTTACATGCACCGAGGATTAAACCAACTCCATAGGACAAGAGACCTGCAATCGCCAAGAACCCCGAGAAGTTCAATGTCGGCTGACGAGCAACACGGCCTGTGCTAAAATAATCAATTAAAACCGGCAAGAAAAATACAAACGCCAACAACAAGAAGAGCGTGCCTACGATTCCAAAGAACAACTCTGGACGATAGAAGCGGAACAGATTAAAAATCGTCTTTAAGACACGAAAACCATCGCTTACCGTATTTAACTTTGAAACGCTACCTTCTGGGCGATCACGATATTGAATCGGCACTTCAACCAAGCTCATACGCTTGTCGATGGTATGAAGTGTCATTTCCGTCTCGATTTCGAAACCTTGTGCCAAAACTGGACAAGACTTTACAAAATGACGCGAAAAAGCACGATAACCCGTCATCACATCATTTACGCGTTTACCCCAGAGCACACGAATCAAGGTGCAAACTAAGGTGTTTCCAAAATTATGACCTTTGCGCTTGTTTTCCGTCATGTATGTAGAGGAAAGTCGATCACCATTGACCATATCTGCTTCACCAGAAAGAATCGGAGCGATTAACTTATGGACTTCATCTGCAGGATAGGTGTCATCAGAGTCAACCATCACATAGACATCCGCCTCAACTTCCTGGAACATACGACGCACAACATGCCCCTTGCCTTGTTGTGTCACACGACGCACAAGCGCTCCTGCATTCAATGCAAGTTCTGCAGATCCATCCGTACTATTATTATCGTAGACCCAAATGTCTGCTTCTGGCAATTGTTCTCTAAAATCCTTAACAACTTTCTCAATTGTAATGCATTCGTTGTAGCAAGGCAACAAGACTGCG
The DNA here is from genome assembly GCA_030535915.1 of bacterium. Lineage (GTDB taxonomy): Bacteria > Verrucomicrobiota > Kiritimatiellia > RFP12 > DVOR01 > Spyradenecus. The sequence continues at coordinate 16,301 of JAUNQZ010000007.1, read as the reverse complement.
ACTTTAGGCATAGTAGACCTCCATTGAGTTGTTTTAATCCCTATTATTATAACATAAATAGAATCATAGACGCAAGTCTAAACCACGCCTCGGCATTCGCTGGGACTCCTTCATCACTCGAAAAAATAAGTCAAAAAAGATTCACATTCTCTTTGTTCAAAGACCTCATTTTTACACTTTTTTTGGTACATCTAAGGCATCTCCTAAAAGCCCTTGAAATCAAGGCTGATGATTTCGATCGTCAAAGTCGCCCTTTTTGCTCGTCAAAACAACCGACTTTGAGCTTCAAAAAGGGCGACTTTGAAAATCCCCATTTCTTTCCAAAAAAGAAGCGGAGTGCTTTTGCACTTCGCTTCTTTTTAATTTACCACTTAAAAGTAGTATGTTTACTTCGCAATGAAGGGATCAAGGTGCCAGATATCCTTGGCGTATTCCGCAATGGTACGGTCAGAGGAGAACTTACCTGCACATGCGGTGTTCATCAAGGAGGCTTTGTTCCATGCCTTCGGGTTGCGATAGAGCGCTTCAACGCGATCCTGAGCCTTGATGTAGGCCGGGAGATCCTTAAGCAACATGTAGTAGTCGTTGAAATCGATAAGGTTCTTCAAGAGCGGTTCGAAAACGCCAGGCGTCATCAAGGAGAAGACATTACGGCGAATCATATCGAGTGCACGCTTGATTTCTGGATCGGATTCATAAATCGCACGAGAGTTATAGGTCGGGCGGAGTTTATCCACTTCTTCTGTCTTAAGACCGAAGATGAAGATGTTGTCCTTGCCGACTTCTTCAGCGATTTCGACATTTGCACCATCGAGTGTACCGAGAGTGAGAGCACCATTCAGCATGAGCTTCATGTTACCTGTACCCGAAGCTTCTGTACCTGCGAGAGAGATTTGTTCGGAAACGTTTGCTGCCGGAATGATCTTTTCTGCGAGGGAGACGCGATAGTCGGGGAGGAAGGCAACCGTGATGCGCCCCTTGACGAGCGGATGGTTGTTGACGACTTCGGCGACACCGTGGATAAGACGGATGATGAGCTTTGCAACCCAGTAACCCGGAGCAGCCTTAGCACCGAAGACGAAGACACGCGGATGAATATCCATATCAGGCTTTTCAATCAAACGGTTGAAGAGCACGATGATATAGAGCACGAGCAACAACTGACGCTTGTATTCGTGAAGACGCTTCACCTGGACATCAAAGATTGCATCCGGGTTAGCCTGGAAGCCAAGGGTATTGAAGATCGTGTTAGAGAGAATCTGCTTATTAGCACGCTTGATGTCTGCGAATTCTTCGAGGAAGGATGCGTCGTTTGCAAAAGCCTTCAACTTGGAGAGTTCAGAGAGATTCGTGATCCACTTGTCACCGATGGAGTCTGTGATGAGGTTGGCGAGGCGGGGGTTTGCCTTGAGGAGCCAACGACGCTGAGTGATACCATTGGTTTTGTTGGAGAAGTGGTCAGGCATCAATTCAAAGAAGTCACGGAAAATCGTCTTCTTGAGAATTTCCGAGTGGAGAGCCGCAACACCATTGATGGCAGAAGTACCCACGAGGCAGAGGTTCGCCATGCGGACATACTTGTCACCAGCTTCATCAATGAGCGACATGCGACCAAGACGTGCGAGATCCCCAGGATAGAGATTCGCCACCTGCTGCAAGAAACGAGCATTGATTTCATAGATAATCTGCATGTGACGAGGAAGGACGCGTTCCATCAACGGCACAGGCCACTTTTCGAGTGCTTCAGGCAACACCGTGTGGTTGGTGTAACCCGTACATGCACGAACGAGCTTCCATGCTTCATCCCAAGCGATACCTTCGATATCCACGAGGATACGCATCAATTCAGGGATGACGAGCGTCGGGTGCGTATCGTTAAGCTGGATGAAGACATACTTTGCCAAATGCTTCCAATCATGACCTTCGTCACGGAAACGACGGATGATATCATGCACCGATGCCGCCACGAAGAGATACTGCTGACGGAGGCGGAGTTCCTTACCCTGCGTTGTAGAATCGTTGGGGTAAAGCACCTTGGTCAAGTTTTCTGCGAGCACCTTCGCTTCCACCGCTTCAACATAAGATCCACGGTTGAACTCTTCGAGCGAGAATTCATTGGTTGCATGTGCCGACCAGAGGCGAAGCGTACCAATTGTGGTACCCTTGTAACCAACAACCGGCAAGTCATAAGGAACGGCTTGAACCTGTTGAGCAGGGACCCACACCCATTCATCACGACCGGTGCGACCCTTGTAATGTTCAACATGACCGCCGAAGCCAACGAGACAGGTGTATTCAGGACGCTGAATTTCCCAAGGATAACCGTACTTCAACCAATTATCAGGTTCTTCACGCTGTTCGCCATTGACGACGCGTTGACGGAAGATACCATAATCGTAACGGAGACCATAGCCCATTGCAGGGAGGTTGAGCGTTGCGAGAGAGTCAAGGAAGCAAGCCGCGAGACGACCGAGACCACCATTACCAAGACCTGCATCCATTTCGTAGTCGCGGAGACGATTCCAATCGAGACCGAGGGAATCCATTGCCTCGCGACATTCCTTTTCAAGACCCAAGTTAATCACATTGTTGCCGAGAAGACGACCAATGAGGAACTCGAGGGAGAGATAATAGACACGACGAACTTTTGCAGCACGATAAGCATCTTGTGTAGCCATCCAACGATCAACGATACGATCACGAACAGCATAAGCGAGAGCGGAGTAGCAGTCACGTTCGGTCGCACGATCATTGCTCTTTGCCATAGAGAAACGCATGTTCCAAAGGAAGTCTTGTGCGAGACCTTTAGCGGTATTATCCACAGAAGGGTGCTGCGAGGGAAGTTTCACTGGAGCAACGGGTGCAGCTTTATTTTTAGCGATAGACATAGTTTGAATCCTTCGTTCGATTAGTCTTTAATTTTATTCTTCGCTTCATTCACACGGAGACGACGACCCATCACATTTTTGTCGTGAAGGGCTTTAATTGCAGCTTCTGCTTCAGAACGATAAATCATCTCAACGAAACCGAAGCCTTTGCTTTTATGATTATAACGATTTTCAATCACGCGAGCACTCTTGATTGTGCCATACTTAGCGAATGCCTTACGAAGCTGTTCGCCAGTCATGTCATAGCTCAAGTTGCCGACATAGATTTCAATCAGTTCTTTTTGCCCTTTGTTGGCGGGAGCTTTTTTGCCAAAGGGCCAGAAAATTGAGAACCAACTCATCTCTCTCTTTTCCTCTTTCTTCTTTCTTTTTAGGTCCAACGCAGCCACTGCGGGCCTGCGCCACGAATTCCCTTAGCGCTCGCCAAGGAAACCCGCTAATTTTTTGATACGTGTAGGGTGGCGAAGCTTTTTCAAAGCCTTCGCCTCGATTTGGCGAATACGTTCGCGAGTGACGTCAAATAATTTGCCGACCTCTTCGAGCGTACGAGAATAGCCGTCTTTCAAGCCGAAACGATAATCGAGAACCTGGCGCTCGCGTTCATTGAGTGAATAGAGCACCTCACGGAGGCGTTCACGAAGCAAGGTAAATGCAGCAGCATCTTCAGGACGCTCCGCACCCTTGTCTTCAATGAAGTCACCGAAGTGGGCATCTTCTCCGTCGCCCACGGGGCTTTGCAAGGAAATGGGCTGTTGAGCCATGCGGCAGACACTGCGCACACGTTCAACAGAGACGCCCATTTCATCGGCAATCTCTTCTGGGGTAGGTTCGCGGCCCAGCTCCTGGAGGAGTTTTTTCTGGACACGCAAAAGTTTATTGATTGTTTCAATCATGTGTACAGGAATACGAATCGTTCGGGCCTGATCTGCGATTGCACGCGTTGCAGCCTGACGAATCCACCATGTCGCATACGTCGAGAACTTATAACCGCGTTGATATTCAAACTTCTCAACAGCTTTCATCAAGCCGGTGTTACCCTCTTGAATAAGGTCCAAGAAGCTCAAACCGCGGTTCATATACTTCTTAACAATTGAAATAACCAATCGGAGGTTGGCTTCCACCATCTCCTTACGAGCCTGAGCACCCTCGCGGAGGGCAGCACGAAGCTCTTCAAAATCATGCATAAAAAGCTTGGCCGGCATGCCGAAGCGCTTTTCGTGTTCAACACGTTCAGCCTCAACCTGAAGCAATTTTTGGCGTTTTTTCTTACTGTCGCCTTGACGCTTCAACTTCTTAAGTTTCAACATCAAATCTTTGTAAGGGCGATAGAAGTTGTCTTCTGCAAAAGAACAAATCGTTTCAAGCATCTTCTGCTTAAACTTTAACGATTCATACTTTGCACGCATTTGCTGGAACAGCGTATCAAGATGTGCTTGAGCAGCTTTTTCCTCAACATGATCACCATCTGCAGCAACGAGTGCTTGATACGCCGTGGAGAGTTCTTCTGCCATCTTATTGAGAATGTCTTGTTCGGGACGCATCATTTCAACATAATTGTCACGGCTATCGGTATACTTATCCGTTACAACACGGTCAAAACGCTCACGGCCTTTATCCAAACCATCCAAAACATACGCATACAAACGAGGCGCGACAGGAAGCTTATTAAAGACATTCACAATAATAGCTTCACTCTTTTCAATACGCTTACAAATAGAAACTTCTTGTTCGCGCGACAAGAGCGAGACTTGACCCATTTGATGCAAATACATGCGGATAGGGTCGTCAATGAAATCAACGCCACTTGTTGTAAATTCTTCGCTCTGTTCTGCAACAGCATCTTCAAAATCTTCTTCTGCAACAACCTTTACCTGCATTGTTGCGAGCAAGTTCAAGAAACGCTCAATCGCCGTATCCTTAATAATTTCGGGTGGCAAATATTCATTCACTTGCTTCAACGATAACACACGGCTCTGTGTTTCGGAAAGTGCGACAAGCTGCTTTAAGCGCTCACGGCATTCTTCGCGTTCTTCAAGTTCTTCGAGTTCTTCCAATGCGCGTTGCTTATTGGCTTCTTCTTCAGAGCTTCTCCAAACAATCGTTGCATCCGACATCATGCCGGTCATTACGCTTTCAGAAAATTCTTCGTCTTCTTCTGTGCCGCGACTTTCAAGTTCGCGAATAAGACCATGGCGAGCGACATCGTAATTGTCACCACCAACATTTTCGCTATCCTTTTCCTTCACACCTTCCAAGAGTTTTTCATTGGAAAGTTCTTCTGGCAAAGGTTCATGGTCATCGCCTTCCATATCGACTAATGCCATCAGATCACCGACATTAACCTCAACATATTCTGCTTGTGTGTTATCCACTTCCAAGAGAGAGTCTAAATCCTTCTCAAGATTCGCCGTCACTTTATCTGCACGCTTCTTTGACTTTCGGTTCGCGGGCTTTTTGATAGGTGTTTCAACAGCAACAACTTCATCCTTCTTGGCAATGATTTTTGTTGCCTTTACGGACTCTTCTTTTTTGACAGGAGACGTTTTCTTTGCGGGAGTTTTCGTAGTGGCAGGCTTTTTTGCGATTGCTTTAACAGGCTCCGCCTTCTTAGAGGTTACCTTTTTTGCAGGCGCTTTCGCCACCGTAACTTTTTTTACAGGAGTCGGCTTCGCTGTAGATTTTTCTACAGGGTTGGTCGGCTTTTTAACAGGCGTCTTTGCAGCAGCTTTCACAGCTTTGGCGGGCGCATTTTTTGAAGGGGTTGTTTTTTTTGTTGTGGACGGCTTTGTCGTCTTTTTTTCAACCTTCGCCATGTTATTGTACTCCGAATGTAGACATTACTCTCTCTTGTTCATTCTCACTGGCGTACAATTATACCAAAATATATCACACATTTAAGTAAATTGCAAGTTTTTTTTAAAAAAAGATGAAAAACTTCTACACCAACAAGATTTCCGCGTATTCCTAAAACGTAAACAACTCTCGATAATCTACAACTCGCGTTAACTTTTTTATAAAAAGATTAAAAAACTAAAAAATAAATTTTCTTTCTTTGGTGTAAATTCATAAAATTAAAGCAAAAATGGTGACATCGCTATCACCATTTCGTAGATTCTTTGTACGCGATACTTATAATGTTGTAACCAACAATTTAGAGGGCGCAAGCGGCGTTAGAGCAACGCCCAATTTTGGCGGAACAAGCACAAGATCCCCTGGAAGAAGCGTCAGCGGATAAGGCCCCATGTGTTCAAGCGTTGTTTTGCCATTCGCGCAGAAGAGAATCATAAAACTTTGTGCGGTTGTACGAAGGGTGCGAGGACGCACAAGATCAAGCGTGGCAAAGTCAAACCCTTGCATACCTTTCGCAAGATGGAGATGACGATGGCGTTCTTCTAATACACGGCGAATTGGACGCAACTCAGGCTTTAAAGCTTGACGGGCTTGTTCAATATGTAATTCTCGACCGCGACCCCAGTCATCAATACGATAGGTCGTGTCACTCGTTTGTTGAACCTCATAAATAAAATTACCAGCTCCAACAGCATGAACAAGACCCGCTGGCAAATCATAAATTTCACCCGCGTGCGTTTTATGGAAAATCAACTTTTCAGGCAAATCTTCAAGCGTTGCCTCTGTATCCATACCAGCCCAAATACCAGCCTCTTCGTCCGCATCAAGAATATACCACATTTCATGTTTTGGACGACCGCCCAACTTCGCGGCAGCAACTTTATCTGGGTGCACTTGTACCGAGAGTCGTTGATGTGCGTCAAGAACTTTAACAAGCAAAGGGAACTCTTCTGCAGAGAGCGCCTTCTCTCCCAAAAGATCTCTACCAAAAGCCGACACAAGTTCATCAAGCCCAACACCTTCAAACGCACCGTGCGCCACCGTCGAGGCACATCCCGGCATCCCTGAAAGTTCCCAACTTTCTGCACAAGGGATTGGCGTTGTTGAACGATGATATTGCTCCGCAATACGATTTCCACCCCAAAGGTAATCCTTGTAGATGTGACGAAATGTCAATGGATAAAGGGGATGCATTTTCATAGAAAATAATACTTAGCGCTTATTTATTTGATTGATACTTATGCCCAACGAACAACATCTTCCTCGGCATGAGCAAGGATTTCTTCAAAGGATTGAGGTCCTCGCGAAAGTCCTGCTTCAATAATAGGAGCAATCGCCGCAGCAGAGATTTGTTCAGCAAGAAATGCCTTCACCGCGACTTCATTTGCAAGTGTCAAAATAGGATGTGTCCACGATCCTCTAGGGAGTGCTTCAAAAACGAGTTTCAAGCAGGGAAAGCGATTGAGGTCGGGTTCTGCGAATTCAAGATTTTGCATTTGAGCCAATGTCATCTCTGGCACAGGCGCATGCAACGCTCGATCAGGCCACGTCAATGCATATTGGATAGGTAAAGCCATATCGGGCTGTGCAAGCTGTGCAATCAATGCCGTATCTTTAAACTGTACAAAGGAGTGGACAATACTCTGAGGATGCACCCAAACACGCAACTGTTTAGGATCAAGATGGAAGAGATGAAGGGCCTCTATCATTTCAAGCCCTTTATTCATCATTGTTGCGGAATCAATTGTCACCTTTGGTCCCATTGACCAACGAGGATGATTCAATGCAGAGGCGACAGAAACCTTTCCCCAATCCAAATCTGCTTGCTTAAAGAAAGGCCCCCCACTGGCGGTGAGAATCACTTCTGCGATACGCGTCTCTGCAAAGGTTGTAGGATCGGCATGATGCGGACGCACACAAGCGGGCATTGTTGCCATCGACTGAAGACATTGGAAAATAGCAGAGTGCTCCGAATCTAAGGGAAGAATGCGCACACCCTTCTCTGCTCGTAAAGCCATTACTTCATCGCCAGCCATGACAAGCACTTCTTTCGTTGCAAGCGCAATGTCATGTCCTGCTCGGATGGCGGCCATTGTAGGTGCATAGCCGGCTATTCCGGCAATCGCCATCACAACGATGTCTGCCTCTGGAAGCGAAGCGAGCTCACACAATGCATCCACGCCCGAAGGAATCCCCTCGTCATTTTCAGCTGAAAGCGCAAGGTGTTTCACCTGCCACTTTTGAGCCAAAGCCCGCAAGCCAACCGCATCTCGGCCTGCTGCAAGACCTACAACTTCAAAGCGATCAGGATGTGCCTCAACCACTCGGAGCGTACTTTCTCCAATGGATCCGGTCGCTCCTAAAATGACTAATCGTTTTTTCATATTAACCGAGGAGGAGATTGCGTCCTAATTCCATCATCATGATGAATGTCACGGGAATGAAAATGATACTATCAAAAGTATCAAAGAAGCCGCCCATTGCGGGGAAGAGTGCAGACGAATCCTTCACTTCACACTGACGCTTAAAGAGAGATTCCAATAAATCGCCAAGAATACCAACCGTGACCATAACAATCACCGTCAAGAAGAACCAAGCAATCATCAACCAATTCGGCGCATAAAGACGTATTTGCGAAAGGAAGCCAACATCATGAAAGATATGTGCACATGCTACAATAATCGCCGCGGCTGTTAACGAAAAAAGATATCCACCAATAGTCCCCTCCCAACTTTTACCAGGCGAGAGGCGAGGACACATCTTATGTTTACCAAATGCCGAACCAATGAAGTATCCCCCTGTATCGCTCATCTTCGTAATCAATACGATTGAAAAGACAAGGAATATTCCAGAGAAATTCACATCACTTGAACGACTAATCGCAAGCGGAATCATATACGACAACATATAAGGGATATAGAGAAATGCAACAACAGACAATGCCGCCGTCTCCATTGGCTTTTCAAAATTCTTATCTAACAAAATGCGGAAAAGCAAAAGCATCGAAATGAAGCCAATCATATAAGGTTGCAAGCTTCCTACGATACCCGGCGACCAATAGAGTGCACCAAACCACAAAATGGTTAAACAGGCTAACATTCGAAACGGCAAACAATAACCTTTTTTTTTCAACATTGAGCAAAGTTCAAAAAGGCAAATAATTGCTGCCGCACACAAAATCGCTACAAGCGGCAAATAAGAATTTGTCACCAACGGCAAGACAAAGATAGCTAAAAGCCATACGACTGCAACAGAAAGTCCACAAATAACACGTTTTGCTGATGCCATAAATACTCCTTTTTCGATGTCTATTATTAGTATATCACAAAAAAGTACCCTTGACCATAGAAATTATAGAATTCCAACGTTAAGGATTTCCTTTTGTTGCAGTCGAATCAATAAGTCGAATATTTTTCCATTTCCCCAATACAAAGCGAATACCATAAGCACTAGCTAAAAAGGCAACATAAATTAAAAGCGAAAGCCACATTTCAACAATACCCCAATAGAAGTAAGCGATGAAAAGCGCAGGAATCCAAAAACCAAACAAAATCACAATAATCGCCCTAAGAATATAGCGTGTATCGCCAGCACCTTTTAATGCACCGCCAATCACCATATTCACCGCATCAAAGAAAGCCCACCCTAAAAAGATGGCAACCAATGTTTTACCTAATGCAAAATATGCATCTCGAGAGAATGTCGCATCCGAAGGTAAAAAGATTTCTAAAATTGGCGTACAAAAGAGTCCAATAATAATCACACAAAGTAGGACATAAATTGCAGCAAGACCAAGCGAAATCCAACCCGCACGCGTCGCGGCAGAGGTATCCCCCTCGCCCATGCGTTGACCAACAACAATCGTTGATGCCATTGCAATGCCCAAAAGCGGACCAAAAATCAAATGATTAATGGAAAAAGCAATATTACTTACCGCAAAATCAAGTTCACACATGCGACCTGTTAAAAAGACAAACACTGTAAAGGTCGCACAGTCTAAAAAGACATGCGCTCCACTTGGGATACCAAACCGAATAATACGACAAATGAGTTGTGGTTTAAAAACAAACGCAACCTTCATTCGTTGCAATGTCCCTAAGTGACGCTCGCGGAACACAAAGAAAAGTAAAATACACAGCACAACAAATTGTGACAATGCCGTTGCAAGCCCCGCTCCAACAATCCCCATCTCTGGCAAGAACCATCCACCCCAAATGAACCATGGGTCGAGTGCGATGTTAAGCGCATTGCCAATAAGGTTAGCAACCATTACAAGTCGTGTTCGTCCTAATCCCGAATAAAATCCTGAAACCGCTGCAATAAATGGGATTGACATATTACCAATGGTCAAGACAAGATAATAACTCTTTTCTTGTGCCAAAACTTTCGGAGCATGACCAATAAGTTCCAAGACCCAATCCCCAAGAGGGATTGAAACCGCTAAAATGGGCAAACACAAAACCGCCAACCAAAGGCCCTGTCCCATTGCTCGAGCACACGCAGCCCGAGCTCCACTCCCTGCATATTGAGCAACAAATGTACCAGAATAAGCCGTTACATTTTGTAAGAATGCAAGTGCGATAAAGGCTAAAATTCCCGACGGAACTGCAGCTTGAATAGAGATTGCACTATAGCGAGCTAAGAAGAGACGATCTACAAACATCATCAATGTATTTGCAGCCATAGCAAAAACCAATGGCCACATAACATGTAAAACATCTTTTAACAAAGTCTTGTTCGATACGGACATAACCTTCTCTCAAATCATGAAAGGTTCATTCTAAAGTGAAGCATAGTATAACACACCCACTTCTCAATGTCTATGCAAATCAAGCCCTATTAACATCTGGCAAAAGGAGCGGCAAAGGCTATTTTGAAGACCTCCCAAACGCCATTATCATCATTAAAGAAGCGCTGCGGGATTAAATTAAAATCAAACGTATGCTTTAATGCATCATTTCTTCTACAATCGGGAATCCGGTTGGATCCGTTCCGTTCCGTGTTTTTCTTTCTTATCCATTTTAGATGTATCAATTATGAATCGCTGCGTTCTAGACTTCTCTTTTTTCTTTTTACGAGGCGTTGTTTTATGTTTTGCTTTTTGATTTGTCGCCCGTTGAGTCGTTTTGGTAGAAGGAGTTTCTCCATTGATTAACAATGTTGTTCCTTCCACAGCACAATCTTGATAAAGTCGCACGTAATCAACTGTGAACGCGCGCGGATAATCCGCCGCAACAGGAGCCTCTGCCCAACCATCAAGCGCAAGATTAATAATAAAGTGATAAACGCCATCACGAAAAGGATTCTTCCCATCGTTTTGCGTTGCTTGATCAAGCTGATGTGTAAAAATAACGTCTCCATCAAAAGTCAACTCAAGCTTTTCTGGCGTCCAGTTCATTCCATAAATATGCCAATCGCCAGCGATAGCTTTCTTCGCTTGATAAGGATTTGTTGGATGCGTATATTTCCCATTCTTAGTATAATGCAAGGTCGCATGAACCGTCTTTGGATTCTGTGAAACAAATTCAAGGATATCAATTTCACCACACGAAGGCCATCCTCCAGGATTATCACCTATCAACCACAATGCCGGCCAAACCCCTCGACCATGCTCAATCTTTGCACGAATCTCTACGCGTCCATAGCGAAATTGAAGTTTCCCCTTGCTATTAATGGACCCTGAAGTGTAATTTGCCGCTTTACGACTTTCCCACCAATGCTTACTTTCGGGTTTCCAATTCGTACTTTCAAAATATTCATTATGCGCCGTTAAAATTAAATGCCCGCCACGGAGCATTAAATTCTTTGGGCGATTCGTATAGATTTGAACGGCTTCAACATTACGAACAAAATTAATCTCAGGCGTCCAATAGGTCGTGTTGAGTTTCGAACCATTAAATTCTTCACGCCAAACCAATTGTTCCGCGCCGAACCCCACACGGACAAGAAGAAGCAGTAATAGTCTCAAAAATAACTTACACATACCTTTAGTATATCACAACAAACTTACAAAAGCATCAATGTTGTTGCGTTCGGTTCCCATGTTGCATCCGCCGCAGTCCATGTGGGACGAACCGTCTTAAAGCAATAATCATCAAAAGCCAACTCAACCGCTCGTAAAGCTTGATTGGGTAAACGCAACGCTCGCTTATCGTCCTCGGTTAAGGTATCTTCACGAAAACGCAAAAAGCGTTCTGGGTCGGTATGATAGATTTTATCGCCAATGACCGGATAACCCAATGTGGCAAGACTCGCTCGAATTTGATGTGTCCGTCCTGTCACTAACTCGGCGTTTAAAAGCGTTGTGTTTGGCCATGGTCCAGGAGCAATCGCTTCAAACCATGTTGCCGCCCCACGATCTGGCGAAAGCACCTTTGGGCATTCAGGTAACAACTGTGCATGATACAGTCGACGCATTGAATAGACCGGAGGTTCATTCGTTCGATGGATCTCCCCTACTGCACACCAACGTCCCGCAGGGAATATTCCCTCAACAAGCACATGATACAATTTACGCTTCTTTCGCTTCCCAAGCACAGCCGCCGTCTTTGCATCTTTTGCAACAAGGACGAGCCCACTCGTTTCACGATCCAACCTCGAAACGAGATGAATGGTATTCCCTGGACGACGCCGTTTTAAAAATGTCTCGAGGGTATGCCAAAGATAACTTCCGCTACTATGCACAGGGAGATCCGCAGGCTTATCAATGACCATAAAATGTTCATTTTCATAAACCCAACGAATATCAACATTCACAGGCGGATCAATGCGCACGAATCCCCTCACTTGGATCTAACCCATCACCCTCGTCTTCTCCTCGTAAAAGGAGCACCTCTCCAACAAGGAAAAGCGAACCACAAATAACCACGGTCCCTTGGTTTTCTTGTGCCCAAGCTGAGGCGGCGTCAAGACCCGCTTCAACCGAATCCATCGCGACCACACGCGACTGTCCTAACGCGCGTACATCCTCTGCAAGGGCTTCGGGAGTAAGGGAGCGTTCATTGGCAATTGGCACGGTCCAAACGGCGGTTGTTATCGGTAAGATTTCCTTCAACGCTTGACGCACGGCCTTATCTGCGCAAAACCCACACACTAATGCCACGCGATGACGCACATGCATGGATTTTAAAGATTCTCGTAATGCTCGCAATGCGTCAGGATTATGTCCACCATCAAGAATGGTTGGAGGATCATTGGCAATCAATTGACAACGTCCTGGCCATTGTACCGTTCGCAAGGCTTCAATAAATGCTTTCGGCGGAACCTCAAGACCGCGTTCGGCGAGATGCTCTAACGCACAAAGCGCTGTTGCGGCATTCTCCATTTGATAGGTTCCTGAGAGACGCGTTAACGCCGCAGGATAGCTCCCATTCGTCACAGATGTGCAGGTCAATACTTGTCCTTGTAGTGTACGACGATGCGAAGCAACTGAAATCTCTTGAGAGGCGTCATACAACGATGCGTTCTGTTCTTGTGCGATCTTCGCAATCACCGCTTTTGCACGCGCATCCATTGCGCCAACCACAACAGGACACCCGGGTTTAATAATGCCAGCTTTTTCAGAAGCGATGGCTTCAATCGTATCGCCAAGAATCGAACAATGGTCAAGATCCACATGGGTAATAATAGAGAGCAAGGGCGCCTCAATAATATTGGTTGCATCCCAACGCCCCCCCATTCCCACTTCACACACGACAATCTTTGCTCCTGCCGCCTGGAAGACCAACCACGCACAAGCGGTCAGCACTTCAAAGAATGTCGGTTCAAGGCCAGCTTCTGCAGCAACCGCTTCAACGCGATCCAATGCCGCATCCAAAGCCACATCACTCACCGAAGCACCATTGACAAAGAAGCGTTCATTCACATGTACTAAGTGGGGCGAAGTATAGCGTGCAACAGGTAAACCCATAATTCGCAAAGCCGATTCGCAAAGCGCCGCAACACTTCCCTTGCCATTTGTGCCTGCAATATGAATTACTGCAAACGCACGCTCGGGATGACCCAAGGCTGCACAAAGCGCCTCCATCGTATCCAATGTCGGCCGAATGCCAAACTTACGACGCGCCGCCAATCGTTCTAAAAAAGGCTTCATCTCATTTCCCCGTTCTTCTACAAGGTGCGACTTAAAAAGCAAAGCACACCCGACATGTCGGATGTGCCATTGCGATACTGTAAGAGCCTTTTCGCCTTACTTTGCGCACGCGGCCTTAGTCTTGACCGGGGTGCGAAGGTAGTCACGGATCTGGACAGCGTTGAGCTTAGCAACAGTAGCTTCGTCCATACCAAGAGCCACGAGGCGCTTGCGCTGCACTGCATCACGACGACGACGAGCACCAGCAGACTTCACCGGGCGAGTTGCGGGCTTCTTATTGAGGGTACGTCCTGTTCCCATGTTTAAATCCTCCGAATCTCTAATAAATAGCGATGTGAAATGCGTGATAAAATATCACAAAGAGCTCCTCCCTGTCAAGCATTATTTTAACAGGGAGGCGTTTATTACTTACCTGCAGCCTTACGCTTTTCGAGCGCGGGCTCACCAATGATGGCCTTGATACGGCGAACGCCTGCAGACGAACTCTCTTCCTTCAAGATTTTGAAAGCCACGAGTTCAGAGGTGTTTTGCGCGTGCGGGCCACCGCAAACTTCCTTGGAGAAGTCACCCATTGTATACACTTTAACCTGTTCACCATACTTTGCGGTGAAGAGTGCCGTAGCACCACCGGCCTTAGCTTCCTCAATGGTCATCGTGTCGCACTGAATCGCCAATGCGCGATTGATTTGTTCGTTCACGATGTCTTCCACTTGATCCAACTGTTCACGCGTCATCTTCTCTCCGTGGGAGAAGTCAAAACGCAAACGTTCCGGCGTGATATTGGAACCTTTCTGGTTGGCATGGTCGCCGAGCACAAGCTTCAACGCCTTATGCAACAAGTGAGTCGCTGTATGCAAACGCGTGGTTTGTTCCGAATGGTCAGCCAAGCCGCCCTTGAAAACGCCTTCGCCTTGCTTCGAGGCTTCCTTATGCTTCGCTTCAGCCTTATTGAAACCATCAATATCAACGGTCATACCACGCTCTGCTGCCAATTCTTGGGTCAATTCCAAGGGGAAGCCATAGGTGTCATAAAGCTTGAATGCCGTCTTACCCGAAATCTGCGTTTGGTCGTGCTGAGCCATTACGCTTGCGACCTTTTCGAATTCGTGACGACCTTGGGTCAAGGTCTTTGCGAAACGATTTTCTTCAGCCGTAAGTTCTGCCACAATCAATTCACGCTTTTCAAGCAAATCGGGGTAGAAGTTCTTGTAGGTACCAATGACGATATCTGCCATCGTTGCCGTAAAGCCCGCCGGAAGTCCGAGGTCCATCCCGTAACGCACCGCACGACGAATCAAACGGCGCAACACATAGTTTGCACCCACATTACCCGGCTTAACACCACCCTTGGGGTCTCCCAAGATAATTGTTGCCGTACGCATGTGGTCAGCAATAATGCGTTCTGCGCGTTCACGCTTTTCTTCCGGCAACTCAACGGTTGCGAGTTCACGAATTTTGCTCAACAACGGAAGGAAGAGTTCCGATTCATACACCGTCTTGTAACCATTGATCATGCAAATGGTGCGTTCAACACCCATGCCTGTGTCAACATTATGTTGTGCGAGCGGTTCATAGGTGCCATCTGCAGTCTTGTTATACTGCATGAAGACATCGTTCCAAATTTCGATATACTTACCGCAGCCGCAACCAGGCGAGCACTGTTCGCAACAAGGTTCTTTACCTGTATCAACGAACATTTCAGTGTCAGGACCACAAGGACCCGTCTGACCTGCAGGGCCCCACCAGTTGTCTTCACGACCTTTGAGGTAGATGTGATCCTCTGCAACGCCCTGTTCCTTCCAGAAAGCAATAGCTTCGTCATCACGCGGAATGCCAGGCTCACCTTCAAAGACTGTCACAGAAATCTGCGAGGGATCAAAGCCAAGGTGCTTCGTCAAGAATTCAAAGCTCCATGCGATGGCTTCCTTCTTGAAATAATCACCGAGCGACCAGTTGCCGAGCATTTCAAAGAAGGTCAAGTGAGCACTATCACCCACCGCATCAATGTCGCCGGTACGCACACACTTCTGCACGTCGGTCAAACGCGTACCTGCAGGATGCTTTTCACCCAACAAATACGGCACCAACGGATGCATACCCGCCGTAGTGAAAAGTACGGTAGGATCATTTTCCGGAATCACCGAAGCCCCAGAGATAATCGTGTGGCCTTTCGATTCAAAGAATTTCAGATACATTTCACGCAAAGCATCTGCGGTCAACTTAGCCATAATATAGACTCCTTAAAAATAAACGCGCGATAGTATATCAAAAAACACCCTCTCTTGCAAGCCATCTACGCGACAACCATCAAAAGTTTTCGCCGACCAACACACGCAAAAAGAAGAGCCTTTTCCGCTTCTTTCCGTCTCAAATTGCTTCGTTTTTAACGCCATTTTCCCCACCCTCTCAAAAGCCCCTAAAATCAAGGCTGATGATTTTGATTGTCAAAGTCGCCCTTTTTGCTCGTCAAT
>JAUNQZ010000152.1 GCA_030535915.1 bacterium | reverse complement strand
ACACATTATAGATTGTTTCACCGGATTCCCCTAGCGAGAGCCTCAAGCAAAGCGAATGCATACCAGCTTGTTCAACTTGTGTTGTTGTTACGATATCAGTTTCTGGCAACACAATCACCATTGCTTTATCCCATACAGGTGGGTTTACGGCGACACTTCGTCCTGAAGCATAGGTACGAAGCATCCAAAGGATTTGCGCGATATGCTCCTCTGCCTCAACATGAACAATTGCAAGATCATCACATCGAGCAGCTAACGGCAGAGACATTAATTCTTCATTAATAACCGTTGAAATCCCGTCTTCTATTGTAAGAGGTTTGGAAGATTTTTCCATTGCGGCAATAAAACCAAAACAAAGTCCAATGAGAATAATATTTCCCATCCACCATCGCCAAGACCAATTAGGACAATGCGTCAAAACAAGTGCTACCATAATCGGCGTCAACACCACCAACGGAATCAAAAAAACAACGCCCACATCATTCTTTAAGAAAAGACCAAGAAGGAACGAAATTGCAAAAAAGATTGCAACAATACGCTCCCAACGCGTTTCTTTTTGAAAAATTGCAATAGCGACAACACCACCCCAAGCAAAGACGCCAACACCATAAACACAAAGCCAAACAACTTCTCGCTTAAGCATCATCCACAGTGCAATTGGATTTGTTTCTAATTGTGGGAGATTGGGAATACTCAACGCATTCAACAAAAACGCAAGCATTAATCCTAAACCCGCAACAATCACAACTGTAATTACATGGGTAGTTCGCCAATAAAGCGTAAATCGTGTCCACCCTACCCCAAAAATAACAACAAGGAAGAAGAGTGCAAGCCCCCATACCACTTCAGCTGAAACCGTTACAGCACCTGCAACAATTATCCCCATTGAAATTGCAGAGAGATACCCCGGCCAAATGGCATACGAACGAGCAGCCAATAAAAGCAATAAAAATGCAATACACTGAAATGTAAATGGTGTTAATGAAGTTGCACCCATAAAAGCAACCGGAGAGGCTGTTGCAAATGCCAACCCCCATAAAGGACCATCACTTGTTCGAAACAATCCGCCATGCTTTTTCCATCCTAAACATGGAATTAATGGCAAAAGCAGGACCGAGAGAAAGAGTGGCAAAAAGGTATAGTCACGATAAGGAGGTTTTTTAGGATAGTCCTTTTCTGTAGCAAGGGACAAAAGTTGATGCCGGAAAGTCTCCGTTGGTAAATCGACGTGATGCCATTGAGCAGTGTCAATTTTCTCCATGTCAATCGCTATAACTAATGCGGTAGAAGCATCCGCAGGAGGCGGAATTTCATGCGAAGGAGCAAGCGCACGAATCCACGCCCCGACAACGAGAAGTGACGCGAAAATTAAAATTTGAAAAATACGACGATAAACAGTCGACATCGTATCCCTCATTACTTCAATGCCAAGCCTTTTCAGACGCGTTATTGACGTTCGTCTTTGGTCGCATGTACAGGATTAACCAATTCGACACCCTCTGCGGTTAAAGCTTCTGTCATCTCTTCCAAAGACAATGTCAGTTTTTTCCACATTGCAGATTGCGTTACCGAAGATTCATTAAACGGATGAGCTGCAT
Source organism: bacterium (assembly GCA_030535915.1). Lineage (GTDB taxonomy): Bacteria > Verrucomicrobiota > Kiritimatiellia > RFP12 > DVOR01 > Spyradenecus. The sequence continues at coordinate 534 of JAUNQZ010000152.1, read as the reverse complement.
CCCATTCTTGGACTTTTTCTTTAAGCGATGTAACTTTTTCTTTTTGTGTATCATATTGCTTAGGCAAAGCACCTTGCTCTGCTCGCAATTCGCGCCCCTCTTCAACTAAGCGAATGTGATTAGCGCCTTCCGCTTTTTTACGAGCAGCTGCATTTTTTTCAATACGATCATTAAGTGTTGCCATCGCTTTAGAGATTTGAGCAAGTTTTTGTTCTTCTTTCTTCAATGTAGCATAAGGCGATTTTTTACGATGGCGATCAAGTGCGCGTTGACGAAGACGCTCACGCGTTGCATACTTTGAATAGTATTCAACGATTTCTTTACGCTTCGCAGTTTCCTTAGCATTACCATCTGGATCATCTTTCTTATCTGGTAAAACATCATAAGAAACAAAACAATCCTTTGCCATTACGATGTATGAAGGATGCTTTTTACGATCAAAAAAGGTCACATAATAGGCCTTTTCACCTTCAACCTTTACTTCTTTTTTAATGATAAAGCGTTCTCCGCCATTAAGTGCCGATGCTACGAATC
>JAUNQZ010000066.1 GCA_030535915.1 bacterium | reverse complement strand
CGCCTACCCCTCAACCCGCATCCTTCTCGGAGGATGAGAAAGCGTTCCTCGATGTCTATGGGAAGAAACCGCATACGAAGGAAGACATTGATCTTTTCCATGCAGCTTTTGAGCGTGCGATGAAGGAATTGGACCAAGACATCAAACTGCTCTGTGCTGCAGCAACAATTGCAATTGAGGCTCAAACCAAAGACGAAGGTGACACCCGCCGCATGAAGCGTGCAAGTTATTGGCTCGATGATTGTGAGTTTCGTCAGTACCTTAAACGCGCTCGTAGCAGTGCAAGTTATCGTCACGCCATCAGTGGTAAAAAAACAAAGTCCTTCTGGGACGTTGAAATTGTCATTTAATCACGAAAGGAGCATGCCATGACACTGAAAGAAATCACCTATGCTCAATCAAAGTTTGACGATGCGACCTTTCTGACATGGGTCCACTGTTGCCTTGGAGCAAAACAAATGTGGCATCGATAGCAAATGAATACTACATGCCATCCTCTAAAAACGCAACTCAAAAAAGGACACTTTTTGTCGTTCAACAAGATTTTGACACACTCCTTAAAACAAGAATGCCTCTAGAATCGATTTTAACGGCTCAAAAATCGCTTCACGAGGGGTTCGAGCTACACTTCTACCCCCACCCTTCAAACCCCCTCTTAAAACGCGTTTAAATGCCTTCCTAAAAACTGCGACTGACATCCTATGAAATGCGATCCTTCATTTCTCATTGGATTTACTTTTATGGTTGAATCAAAAAAATAGATGGAAAAGGTTTGGATGCTTGCGTTGTCTTCGAGGTTATGGTAGACTAGTTTTAATAAGGAGAGAAAGATGATTCAAGTAACGATTTGTATGGGTAGCTCTTGTTTTTCACGAGGGAACAACCAGAATTTGGAGGTTGTTCGTGCGTGGCTTGCAGCGCATGGTAAGGAAGCTGCGGTGGAGCTTAAAGGTTGTCGTTGTGGAAATAATTGTGGGGATGGTCCGAATCTTTGGATTAATGGTACGCGTTACCAGGAGGTTCGTCCTGAGACGATTCCTGCGTTACTTGAGAAGATTTTTGCTGAGGAGGAGGTCTAATGGATGCTTTAGCTCCGATTTATTCAGTCAATGCGCAATGTCGTGATTGCTACAAGTGTGTGCGTCGTTGTCCAGTGAAGGCGATTCATGTGGAAAATGACCATGCGGTGGTTTCAACGCAGGATTGTATCTATTGCGGGACTTGTGTGGCGACCTGTCCAAACAATGCGAAGGTTGTTCGTGATGATTTGCGTATGGTTCGGAATCTCGTTGCTGCGCGTAGAGATGTGATTCTCTCTGTGGCGCCGAGTTTTGTTTCGGAATTTCCTGGGGTTGATCCCGCGAAGTTCTCCACGGCGATGAAGAAGTTAGGCTTTGCGCACATGCGAGAGACCGCGGTTGGGGCGAATATTGTTTCGCGTCGCGTGGCGGAACTGATGGCTCAGACGTCTTCGCATCGTTTGCAGATTTCCTCGGCCTGTCCAGTGATTGTGGAATTGATTCAGCGGTATTATCCTCGTTTCTCTGCTTATTTGACGCCGGTGGATTCTCCTATTATTGCTCATACGAAAGCCCTTCGTCGTGAATTTCCCGATGCGCCGGTGGTTTTCTTGGGGCCTTGCATTGCGAAGAAACATGAACACGACCTTCAGCCACAACTCCTGCATGCGGCGTTGACCTTTGAGGAAATTCGGCGGTGGATGACGATGGCCGGAGTGGAAGATGTTCATCGTCTTGAGCCTGATCCGGATTATCAACTTCCGGGGGATGGCGCGTACTATCCCATTGAGGGAGGCATGCTTCGGAGTGTGACCCGTAATCTTTTGGAACTCGCTCCCGAGCAAGAATTCCAGCCGATGGTTATCACGGGGATTAAAGCCATTACGGAGATGCTTGAGACCTTGGAGCCCAAGACCTTAGAGCAGCCGGTTTTTGTTGAAGCTTTAGCGTGTCCTGGCGGGTGTGTTTGCGGTCCCAAATCGCGTGTGCGGTGCTCTGCGACAGGGATGCTCGATGTCTTGCGTCATGCCAAAAAGACGCTTCCTGATGATCCCGTTGAGAAACCCGATATTGGTCGTCATTATCGTCCTGTCAGCACCTCTCAAAAGACCTTCTCGGAAGAAGAAATCCAAGCCACATTGCGTTCGCTCGGCAAGCATCAAAAATCGGATGAACTCAATTGTGCGGGTTGCGGTTATGATAGCTGTCGTGAGTTAGCGTGTGCGATTCTTGCGGGGCATGCGGAACCCCAGATGTGCGTGAGTCGCATGCGTCAAATCGCCTCTAAGCAAAGCCTTGCGATTGACCGTGCGTTACCCTATGGGTTGGTTGTCGCCGATAATCAACTCCATGTCATTGAGTGTAATGAACGCTTTGCGGCGCTCCTTGGTGAATGCACGCAACTTGCTTACGAAGCAAAGCCGGGGTTACGCGATGCTGAGCTTGAGCGTCTCATCCCCTATCCTCAACTCTTCCGCAATGTTCTTGAGACAGGTGAAGAATTGATTCGTCAAACGATTGAAATCAATGGTCGTCTCTTCTCGCTGACCATCTTTAATGTCGATGTACACGAAGTCGTTGGGGCGCTCATTCTCGATATTACCGATACGGAGCAGAAGCGTCAAGCCCTCATTGAAAAGGCTCGGACGGTGGTCACCAACACCGCTAAAACCGTTCAAGAAATTGCCTTTATGCTCGGTCGTAATGCGGCAGAGAGCGAGCTTATCCTCGACTCGGCTGTGCAAATGTTTGCGCCTTTGGATAAGGATGAATAAGGAGTTCGCGATGGAAGCTTCCACTCCCACCTCCCCACCCCTCCTGGATGCGGAACGAACACCGGCCCCCTTTATTGAGGTCGATTGGTTTAATCGGCACAAGTTCAAAAAGGTGTGCAGCGGGGATATCTTTTTAAGCGAACGCCAACCCGATGGTTCAGTTGTGGCGGTCCTCACCGATGGTCTCGGCAGTGGTCAACAGGCCAATGTTTGTGCCTCGCTCACGGCAACGATGGCAATGGAATATATGCGCGCCAATATTGGGCTTCGTCGAGCCGCAACGCTCATTATGGATGCCTTACCCATTTGTCCGCAACGCCACATTACCTATTCGACCTTTACGATGGTCCATGCGTTTCCAGAAGGTGAAGTTCGCCTCATTGAATACGAGAATCCTCCCGCTGTTCTCTTGCGTCGGACCGAAGTGTTGGAAATCCCTCGCACAACCTATGCATTGCCACGATGGGAAGGACGCCATCTCTCCTATGCGACCTTCCAAATGCAACGCGGCGATCGATTATTCTTCTGTTCCGATGGGATTACACAGGCTGGTCTTGGAGAAGAAGGGACGCCTTTTGGGCAAGGGCTTGAACGCGTGATTCCGTGGTTGCAAGAGGCGATTTCAATTGTTGAAGATGTCGATGCACATGTCCTTTGTAAAGGTGCTGCGGATCGAGCCACCCGCCTTGATGGTGGTCGCGCGGGAGATGATACCACTGCGGCGATGTTACACTTCCGTACGCCTCGCCTCACGCAAATCCTCACGGGTTGTCCCTTTGATAAAAATTATGATGCGACCTTTGCGGCGCTCGCAACGCAACCCGGGGTGAAGACCATTGTTTCGGGAGGTTCGACCTCTGACCTCGTGGCGCGTGAATTGGATCGCCCCATTGACACCCCCCTCACCGCCCTTGACCCCGAAGTCCCTGCAGGATCTGAAATTCCTGGCATTGAACTCGTCACAGAAGGGTGTGTCACATTGTCAAAGGTCATTGATCTCTTACGCCATCCAGGTCCCGATGCACGCGTGAACCCCGCCACTAAAATGCGTGATATTCTACTTGCCTCCGACCGCATTCTCATTGATGTTGGCACAGCGATTAATCCCGCTCACCAAGACCCCAACCTTCCCGTTTCTCTCGATATCCGTCGGAATATCATTAAGGAACTCGCAACAATATTAAAGACACAGTATGTCAAAGAGGTTGAGGTCAACTTCCACTAATTAAGGTTTTGTTTATGTCTCGTTGTTCAATGCTTCTGTTCATTCTGCTTTTTCCAGTGCTCCTCGTTGGGGCATCCATTCCCAACTTTACAACCAATGTCGATGCCGAGGGTGTGCGATTTCGTTTACCCTCCAATGCTGCAAAGCAAGCCGATGAAGCGCTTGAGACCTTCCGCTATTGGCGACAGATGCCGGGACAACCCAAAGAAGAACTCGAATGTTACAATCCCGATCAACTCTGGCGCATCGAACAGCACAAGGGCCTTTGGGAAGATAAAGATGGCAACAGCTATGAATTTGTTAAACCGTTCTCTCGAAAGCATGTCGTCGATATCTCCAACACCGGTCGCGAACATGCCACCCGAGAAGAATACGACCAGGTTTACGAAAATCAAAGCCTCGAACGAAACGAACTCGTTGGATGGATTGCCGACTGGACCGGAGAAGAAGCCTCTAGCCCGACAAAGCTCAAGGGTGCTGGCGCGGTCTTGGGTGGATTTTTTTGCACAACCGATACCTATGCCATTCTTATCCTCTATTTTCGTGCTGATCGCAATCAACCCTATATGCTCATTGTCAAACCAAACGAAACCGAACCCGCTAAATGGAAGTCCACACTCTCACGTGCAATGTCTGGATTCTCGTTGAATAAGAACAATTCCTTCGCTGGGAATGAAAAAATTGTTAAAGGTGGTTGGTATTCGATTGAGAAGCCCCCCTATCGCATCCACACTGACTTGGCTCAAAAAAATCGCAAATCGCTCAACGACCTTCTCAACGAAATCCAACTGATTCGCAAAGAATATACTAAACTCTTCCCCGAGCCGTATGGAACCGATATCCCCACAAGTGTGATTCGCATCTTCTCCAACCCCGATGATTACCGCGAATATGTCGGCCCCGATCATCAATGGAGTTCGGGACTTTTCTCAACAACGCATCGTGAATTACTCGTTCGAGCAGATGATGAAGACAAAGGTAAAGAACGCAAAGATGAAATTCGCGAAATTGCCTTTCATGAAGGTTGGCACCAATACTTCTTCCTCATTACCCCCGCAGGATCCGGCGTTCCCATTTGGTTCAACGAAGGCTTCGCCACCTACTTTGAGACCTTCCGCGTCTCCAATAAAGTCGCTCGTCCACGGAAATCAAAACGCGCAAGCCAAGCCCTCGCCTTAACCCACATGCACACCGTAGAGGGACTCAAAACCTTTATGAGCTGCACGACCGAGGACTTCTATGGGCCCAAGCGTCTCGACTACTATGCGATGGCTTGGGCGATTACAGCCACGATCGTCAGTAGTAAAGACCCCCTCCTCAAAGGTACCCTCCAAGCCTACTACAAAGAATTAATCGCGACCTCCCCCGAAGCGGCACGCGAAAAAATCTTCACCGATGAGGTGCTCACCGCCCTTTCAGAGGCCCTTCCCAAATTCCTCAAAAAAGCCGCAAAATAATCCCCACTCTTCCCCTCTATACAATACGCACATGGGAAACGCCATCCAAGCGAACATGTGCGTATTTTTTACTTGAAAAAAGCCCCATAAAATGATATAGTATGTTTATTCTTCAACCTAAGGAGGAAACATGAGTTGTCCCTACGCATGCTCGAGCGAAGTCGAGCACATGACTACGGTCGCCAAAGGCGCCAAGCATGGCCCCGCACCTATCCCAGAAGAAGGTAAGTGGGTCAAAGTTTACGAAACCAAGGATATTTCCGGCTTGACACACGGTGTTGGTTGGTGTGCTCCCCAGCAGGGCGCATGCAAGCTCACCCTCAATGTCAAAGATGGTGTCATCCAAGAAGCTCTCGTCGAAACCATCGGTTGCTCGGGCATGACCCACTCCGCAGCTATGGCCGCCGAAGTTCTCCCCGGCAAGACCATCCAGGAAGCCTTGAATACAGACCTCGTTTGCGATGCAATCAACACTGCAATGCGCGAACTCTATCTCCAGATCGTCTATGGTCGCACCCAGAGCGCTTTCTCTGAAGGTGGCCTCCCCATCGGCGCTGGTCTCGAAGACCTCGGTAAGGGTCTCCGTTCCCAAGTCGGTACCATGTATTCGACCGCCCAAAAGGGTGTTCGTTACCTCGAAATGGCCGAAGGCTATGTTCGTAAGATTTATCTCGATAAGAACGATGAAGTCTGCGGTTATGAATTCGTCCACATGGGCAAGTTCATGGAAGCTGTCAAGAAGGGCCAGGACGCAAACGAAGCTCTCGCTGCTTGCACCGGTACCTATGGTCGCGTGACCGAAGCTGACGGTGCAGTGAAGTCCATTGACCCCCGTCACGAATAAGGAGGACATTAACATGGCACTGTTCGAATCTTACGAGCGTCGTATTAACCAGATTATGCCCGTCCTCGAAAAGTATGGCATCAAGTCCATCGAGGAATGCCGCGAAATCTGCAAAGAAAAGGGCTTCGACCCCTACGAAATCGCTGAAAACATCCAGAAGATCTGCTTCGAAAACGCCAAGTGGGCCTATGTGGTTGGCGCTGCAATCGCCATCAAGAAGGGCTGCACCAAGGCTGCTGACGCTGCAGAAGCCATCGGTGAAGGCCTCCAGGCTTTCTGTATCCCTGGCTCCGTTGCAGACGACCGCAAGGTCGGTATCGGTCACGGTAACCTCGGTGCAATGTTGCTCCGCGAAGAAACCAAGTGCTTCTGCTTCCTCGCAGGTCACGAATCCTTCGCCGCTGCAGAAGGCGCCATCGGTATCGCAATGAAGGCTAACAAGGTCCGTAAGGAACCCCTCAAGGTCTGTTTGAACGGCCTCGGCAAGGATGCTGCTTACATCATCAGCCGTATCAATGGCTTCACCTATGTCGAAACCGAATTCGACTACTTCACTGGCAAGCTCAACATCATCAAGGAAGTCGCCTTCTCTGATGGTCCTCGCGCCAAGGTCCGTTGCTACGGTTCCGACGATGTCCGCGAAGGCGTTGCTGTCATGTGGCAGGAAGAAGTCGACGTCTCCATCACCGGTAACTCCACCAACCCCACCCGCTTCCAGCACCCCGTTGCAGGCACCTACAAGAAGGAATGCATCCTCGCTGGTAAGAAGTACTTCTCGGTTGCTTCCGGTGGTGGTACAGGCCGTACCCTTCACCCCGACAACATGGCTGCAGGCCCTGCCTCCTACGGCATGACCGACACCATGGGTCGTATGCACTCCGACGCTCAGTTCGCAGGCTCCTCCTCGGTTCCTGCACATGTCGAAATGATGGGTCTTATCGGTGCTGGTAACAACCCGATGGTCGGTATGACCGTTGCCGTCGCTGTTGCTATCGAAGAAGCTTCCAAGTAAGTTTCTCCCACAACACACCAAAAAGAGAGCACCTCACCGTGCTCTCTTTTTTCATTCTACCCCCTCAAAAACACAAAAAAGCCCTGGGATTGCTCCCAGAGCTTTTATTTTAATAGAAGGTTTTTAACAATAGGCCCGGTCTATGAAGTTTTCTCCTCTTTTTTTAATAGAGGGGTTTTATAACAGCCCCGGTCTATGGAGTATTCACGGCTTTTACGGTGAATTCATGGGCGGCATTGGCTTCACCTTTGGCAAGGGTAAAGGTTGCATACGAAACCGCAATCTTCACCCTGCCAGTAGCAGATTCAATCACGGTTGTGTCATTAAGCACAGCACCATTCAACAAGAGTTGAACCTCTGTTCCCGTGGTATAAGCTGCAGGTGTCGTGTCATCGCCATTATCGACAACCGCTGTCACCACAAGATAAAGACCATCTGCAGAAACCTTCTCCGCCGTAGTTAAAAACTGTATGGTCATCGCTTGAATGCCAAAGTCATACTCGACCTTAACGACACCCGAACTTCCACTTCGTGCTTGTTGCGTTACCTTCACCACATGATCAAAGAGTTCCGCACCTGCAGGATCGGCCGAGGAAGCATCTAAGGTAAAGTCATAGAGACCTGCAGCAGCCGCCTTCTGAGCAATGATAGTTGCAGCACCATCAGAGACAGACTCCACGCCATCCTTCTTCAACGACGGACGCTTCGTATGCACAAGGCCCTCCTTAGTCGAGACAAGCATGGAATCGCCCGTTGCTTGGAAGTTCGTTGCATTGAGCGCATCTCCCTTCAAGATTGGACCCAATCCATTCACCGTAGCAGTGCCGGTTACCTGTCCCTCCACGGTCAATGCACCTTGCGTTATGTCTAAGGTTGCCCCCTCATTAAAGGTCACATCACCGTCAATTGCACCTGTACCCGCAAGTGAACCCTTATTTTGAATCGTCAAGCCTCCAGCAACAATCGCTGTAGCATTAAGTTTTAATGTCCCCGAAGTAACTTCCACAGGACCATTAAAACGATTGTCTGCGGTTAAGGTCATATCCATCCCCGTTTGGAAGGTAATCCCCGCCTCCGTCGTAATCGTTCCTGTGAACTCACCGCTATGCGAGAACAGACATGTGCCCATTCCCGTAATGGAGAGATTCGCATTAGCCGCATAGAGTCCCGCACAAGTCACCGTAGCATCCTTCGCAATCGCAAGTGTCCCAGACGGCGCCGCCGAGCCTCCAAAAGTTAAGGCAAGTGAAATCTCACCAGGGCCGGTCACCGTCATCAACGTCACGACAGCAAGCGATTGATCCACATAGACCTGGTGATTCCCGGACGGTGTGAACGTCAACGCTGTCACCTGTGTCCAATCAATCTCCGTTGCGTCATAAGTCTCACCCGCTTCATTCGTCCAAGCGATAGCCGAGAAGAGAACATCCGCTTCAATGGTTGCATACAATTCCGTCGGTGCCACCGGCTCAGGGTCGGGTGTTTCAATCATGGGCGGTACAGGTGTCACGCCAGAGGGTAACCAAAGATGGGTCAATGCATTTATTTTAGGCGCCCAATAGCCCTTTATACAAACGCGACCTTTGCTATCGAGTTCAATCTCATGGCGTTGATAGGTTTTTTTATTATCATCCGAATCGGCGATATAAATCGCCTTCACCTTACCCTTTTCAAACTCCGCTCCCCAAATCGTCACTGCATGACCACTAGAGGCTGTACTCAACAATTGAACAAAGGCCGGACCCTTATAGAGGTTTTCAAAGAGATGTTTTGAGAAACCTTCAATAGAATTAAACACCTCAGGTTCACTATTTGGATAATAATGCGTATATGCCGTTGGAGTCATCGGACTCCATGTATAATCTGCAATACCCGACAACTTGCCACTATTCGTAATATACTCGCTAATTCCCTCGGAGAGATCCCCAGGGTTATTTCCAACGCGACCTTTTAAAACCTCAACAATCGCAGCGATTGTACGCGGTTCAGAATTCGAAACCGTCTTCCCCGAGGCTTCATATTGGTCAAGATACCATGTAATCTGACTTGCGAATGCATAGGCCCAACAGAGATTTGAATAAGACGCATCAGGCTTATCATCATCATAGTTCGCAGTCGCTTGCGCCGCACCCGTTACATAGAAGGTTCCGGTATAACCCTCGAGTTCTGCTGGTGTACCACTACTATCATCTCCGCTTGAGTCGCCACCGGAGTCACCTCCAGTATCACCACCGGTATCA
>JAUNQZ010000065.1 GCA_030535915.1 bacterium | reverse complement strand
CCTTTTAGATTTTCTTCTTTTCTTACCTGCGCAATTACATTGTGCAAGATTCAAAAATAATAAATTGAAAGTTGATGATTTACAACGAGGATTAATTTTGATATACTACTTTCATGATGAGAGGGCTCGTGATGAAGGGCATTGTTTTTGATTTCGGCGGTGTAATCACATTGGCACAAGATGGCTCGCTATATCGTTACCTTGAGGAACGATTAGGGTGGAGTTATGAGATGGTGCGTGCGGGATGGAAGAAATACCGTCGATTAATGGATGCCGATAAAATTTCAATCGAAGAGCTTTACTTGCGTATGGCGAGTGATTTGAATCAACCGCTTTCCATGGAGGAAGCAATTGAAATCGGTCAGCGTGATTATGATTCTTGGGCGTATGGAAATCCCGAAACAATTGCTTGGATGAAGGACCTCTCAAAGCAAGGTTATCGTGTTGGTATTTTAACGAATATGCCATCAAACTATGTGCCATGGTTCAATCGTGCGGCGGCGGAGGCTCGAGCGATTGCGCATGCAGAGGTCATCTCTGGATTTGAACATCTTGCGAAGCCTCAACCTGAAATCTATCGATTGATGGAGCAACGGATGGGACTTGCGCCGGAGAACCTGTTTTTCTTTGATGACATTTTAGAGAATGTTGAAGGTGCAAAAAACTGTGGATGGAAGGGCGCTCTTTTCACAACGGTTGATGCAGCGAAAAAGGACTTGGAGGCGATTCGTTTTTGAATTGGTATTACAACGACTTGTGCATTGAAGTGGAGAGAAGTTAAGAACTTTTTGCTTTTGTGAGTAGAGTTATGCTATAATATATGCCATTCAAAAAAAAGGAGTATTATACATGTTAAATCGTACTTGTATGTTTCTTTGTGGAATTGGAGTCGTTTCGAGCCTTGCTGTTGCTGCTCCTAAAGTGGTTGATGCAGACACAGGTCCCGTTTCGGCTTCTCAAGAAGATGAGAGCGAAGGTGGCTTTTATGTGAATATTGGTGCAGGCGGTATGCGTTTGCACAATGCTGATGGCTATAAAGGCTCCAATCTTCGTAGCATTCAGGAAAGCCTCGTTTTGCGTTTGGGTTGGGATTTTGAAGATTCCCCCTGGGGCATTGAAGTCGCTGGTATGTTCGCTCCCGATGTTAACCGTGCAAATCATGGCAATGGTCGCCATGAAAACGCTTATGGTTTGGGCTTAGAAGGCTTGTATCACCTTTGCGATCGCTATGCCGCTTTTGATCCTTTCTTGGCTGCAGGTGTTGGCGTTTATGGTGGTCAGGAAATTTGGCAGAATGGTGACAGCGACATGGTCTTTGCACAGGCTGGTCTCGGCTTTAACTACCACTTCTCCAAAGACTTCTCGTTCCGTATGGATGCGCGTTATCATGTCGCCTTTGAAGATGAGTTCATCTCTTTCACAACGGTTGACGCAAGCTTGACTTGGTACTTGGGTCGTATGTTCAATGATGGTGTCGATAACATCGAACCGCTTGTTGATGATACCACTCCTCCTGCAAAGCTTGAAGATGGCGCAGAAGCTTCGGGTAATGAAAAGTTGCTTGATGTGACTCCCGAAGGTGCTGAAGACACCATGCATCTCGAATTGCGCGTTCAGTTCAAGAAGGATAGCGCAATCCTTGAACCCGTTGATTATCCCGTTCTTGACGAATTGTGCATGATGATTAACGAAGCCTTGGCTGCAAATCCTGATGTGTATGTGACAATCGATGGTCACGCTGATCGTCAGCATGGCTCGGATTACAACTACAACTTGAATCTTTCCAAGAACCGTGCACGTAGCGTTGCTGTTTATTTGAACAACGCCGGCATCCCGATGGAAAAGATGCAGACCGCAGGTCATTCGTTTGACAAGCCCTTGGATCCTGTGAACTTGGATGAGGGTACGCCTTCAAATCGTCGTACGGAAGTCGTGATTCGTGGTGTTGATGCGGAAACCCGCGCAAAGATTCGCGAAAATCGTATCCGTAACAAGACTAAGTAATTGAACAAAGCGCCGAAGTGAGCGATTCCTTCGGCGCTAGATGTTTTCTAGAGAGGTTGCTAAGTTAACATGGGTAAGTTACAACGCTACATTTTACGATCCTATCTTGTGGCAGCAACATTGACTGCCCTTGTGTTAACCTTTGTATTATCGGTCGGCTTCCTCTTTCAGGTTTTCCGTTTCATTGTTAGCGGTGTTCGTGATCCTTGGATTATTTTGAAGTTCCTCGGGGCCTCGTTCCCCGAGGTTCTTGGGTTTACGATCCCGCTCTCATTGATGATTGCCTCTTTGCTCGTTTTCGGTCGCTTGTCGACGGATAGTGAAATTGCCGCAATGAAAGCCTGCGGTGTAAGTTTTTGGGCGATTATGAGAGGCCCCATTATCGTTGCGTTGGCAGCAACGGGCATTGCATTTTATTTGCAAAATTATGCCATGCCAAATGGACACTTTTTGCGTCGTACCATCGCCAATGAATTAGCTGTGAGTGCGGGTGACCAAATGGTCGAACCGGGCTATTTCATTGATGAGATGGATGATTTCACTTTCTTCTGTACAAACAAGACCAATCGCGAGCGTGATATCGAGGGTAAAAAAGAACTCTATACCACGATGAACGGCGTTATGGCGATTGACCGCCGTGCAGAAAAAGAAACAGGGATGACGCATACCATTTTGGCAGAAGAGGCCGAAATGCATAAAGTGGGTAGTAACCTTGTTTTTACCTTGCGGAATGTAATTATTTCGCCTCCCTACATTGGAACGCCCGACACGAAGCAAAAAGATGTTGTCTCCTCTACCTATGGTACGGCAACACAAGTCGCAAATCCAATGGCGGGAAAAATCGCATCTGCAAAAACATTTACCTACACCGTAAAAGATGCCGTTACGCGTGCTAAAAAATATGTCAAAAAACCAAAAGATTTTAATTTAACAGAATTGAATGCCGCAATTGCGGAAACAACCGCATCCCTTGAAAAACTCTATAAAGATAAGGAAATGGGAATCGCAGACCCCAATGTCGATGTTCAAATCAAGGGAACAAGGAAATATCAATCACATCTTCGCTTCTTGCGTTCTTATCGAATGGTGTGGGCGATTTCTTGCTTATGCTTTGTGCTTGTGGGTGTACCCTTGGGATGCCAGGCTCAACGAAAAGAGAGCTCCCGTGGTATGGTAATGGGTTTGGTTATTGGTCTTACATTTTTCTTGTTTATCTTACTCTCGGAATCATTGGCAAAGACACCATCGGTTTATCCGTGGCTTCTCGTATGGACGCCCGCGATAATTTGTATCGGTACGGCTTTGAAGATTATTCCTAAGCACCAATAAGGAGGTTAAGCATGGCTATTCATCCTTTAGCTTTTGTGTGTGAAGGCGCACAAATCCACCCCGAGGCAGAAATTGGACCGTTCGCATACGTGGGTCCAAATGTAAAAATTGGTCGTGGGACCAAATTACATCATCATGCAACGGTAGAGGGTCATACCACGCTGGGTGAAGATTGTGAAATCTTCCCGCAGGCTTGTGTTGGTATGAAAACGCAAGACCTCAAATGGAAACCCGGCAATACAACATACGTGGAAATCGGGGATCGTACCGTTATCCGTGAATGCGCAACCATCCATTTGGGTACATTGGATGGCACAAAAACGGTCATCGGTTCAGATTGCTTGATTATGGCCTATTGCCATGTTGCACATGGTTGCGTTTTGGGTAATCATATTATCATGTCGAATAGCGTTCAGATTGCGGGTGAATGTACCATTGAAGACCACGCAATTATTGGTGGCACTTCGGCACTTTTGCAATTCACGCATGTTGGTACTTTTGCAATGGTTGGCGGTGGTACGCAACTGCGTAAAGATGCGCCTCCCTACATGTTGACAATGGGTGTAGAGAATCTTGTGGTTCGCGGCTTGAACTCTGTTGCCATTCGTCGTAATCCTGACATCTTCAGCGCGGAAGCATTTGGCGCACTCAAGGATGCTTACCAATTCTTATACTCTGAGGGTCTCCCGCGTGCGGTTGCATTGGAACGCATCGCAAAGGAATGCCCGCAATGCCCTGAAATTAAACATCTTTTAGATTTCTACGCAAATGCTTCAAAGCATGGCGTCGTCTAAATCTTGTTAAGGATTTCTAAACGACGCATATCCATGAATGATGGATGTGTGTCGTTTTTTGTGTGACGACAAGCGGATGTCCTCGCATCGCATTTTTTCAACACTCAAGACATGAGGCTTTTATGCAAAACAAAACACATCTTTCACTTCTTGTGATAGCAGGTCTCGCAACAACCGTTTGGGCAACGAACACTGCTTCACTTGACGCGCTCATTCATCGTGTTGCCCCTGCGCTTGAAAATCGCGTAACATTTGATGTTGATGCTTCTGCCAAGGCAATCACCATTACGCCAACAACAAAAAATAATTTTACAATTAAAGCGCCTAATCAACGCATGGCTGCTGCTGGCGTTGGTTGCTATTTGCGTTATGTTGCAAAGGCGCATTGGTCATGGTGCGGTTCGCGTTTGGATGTGCCGATGCCAACGCCAACAAAAACATTAACCTATACGCCGACCTTTGATCGTCATATCGCTTATAACTTCTGTACGCTTTCGTACACAATGGCCTATTGGGATGAAGCTCAATGGACGGAAGAACTCGATCGTCTTGCACTCTATGGTTTTGATATGCCATTGGTTCAGATGGGACTTCCTAAAGTATGGCAGTTAACCCTTAAGGAAATTGGCTATCCAGAAGAAAAAATAAAAGCCTTTTTGCCAGACGAAGCTTCTGCCGCATGGTGGAACATGGGGAACCTTGAAGGTCTCGGCGGTCCATTGTCTCAGGCTGAAGTTGAACGAAACGCAGAACTCGGTCATTGGCTTGTTCAAGAGATGAAAGCGCGCGATATGCGTCCTATCCTTCTTGGCTTTACAGGACTTGTCCCGCATGACCTTGGCCAATATCTTGATACGCGTGTTTATGGCGATGTTAAGATTGTCAATCAAGGCAAGTGGGTGGATGGCTTTGTTCGTCCAGCAGTGCTTGCGCCTTCGTGTGAAGCGTTTGATAAGATTGCAGCTATCTACTATAAACACCTTAAGGCGGTGTATGGCGTGGAACAAATTGATGCCTTTGCAGGTGACCTTTTCCATGAAGGCGGTAATGCTGGCGGTCTCAATGTTACGGAATGTGCTCGTGCCGTTCAAGCCGCACAACAAAAGGCTTCTCCCGGCGCGATTTGGATTGTTCAAGCATGGCATGGTAACCCCACAAAAGCACTTCTTGCAGGTCTCGACCCGAAACTCTCAATCGTAGAAGCGCTTGTCGGTGATATGCAATATGGTAACGCCTATAATCGTTCCTTTGATGGAATCCCATGGGTTTGGTGTGAATTGCTGAACTTCGGTGGTAACCATGGTCTTTACGGAGGCTTTAATATGTTAACGCAAATGGGTGCGTTGACAAAACAAAAAAGCTATAAAGACATGGTCGGTTATGGCTTGCTCTCCGAAGGTCTTGAAACCAATCCGCTCTTCTATGAGTTGTTCACCGAACGTTTCTTTATGCCTGCAACAAAAAATTTCACCGCGGACGAAACGTCTGCATGGATTTCTGATTATGCAATGCGTCGCTATGGCAGCGCATCAAAGGAAATCGTTGAAGGCCTTACGCTCTTGACGAAGTCTGTCTACAATCCAACGCGTAAACAAGAAGGAACGCTTGAGAGCATCTACTGTGCGCGTCCGAGCTGGAATGCGTCTAAAGCTTCTTCATGGGCTTCGGGTGAAGTCTATTATAATGCCGCAGACACCCTTAAGGCTGCACAATGTTTCCATGCTGCAGCAACGGCACATCCCGAATTGTTGGATGAAGAAACCTTCCGCTATGACTATGTCGACATTGCGCGTCAAGCGATTTCCGATTGCGGACGTCCGCTTTTAGCAGAAGCAAATGCTAAGCCTGAAGCGCGTCAAGAATTCCTGAAGATGATTCTCGCAACGGAATTGATTCTTGAAGGTTCCGATCATTTCCGTATGGATATTCGTGAACGTAATGTTCAGTTGTACGGTAAGAATCGCGCGATTATCGCACTTCGCCGTATGTATACGACATGGACTGGACGCTCAGGGAAGCTCAACGACTACGCGCATCGTCAACAAGCCGGCTTGATGCGTTATTACTACTATTATCGTTGGAAGAATTTCTTTGATGCGGCAGCAAAGAACCAAAATGTCTCCAATCAAACGCGTGATGCGTTGGATGCAAAATATTTGCGTCAAACAATTGCAATGGTTCAGCCCGTAGATGCAGGATCGTTACTCAAACGCGTCGGAGCATCGCTGGACTTCGTTGAAAAAATTCACAAAAAGTATCCCGCACGCTTCATTCCTGAGGTAGGTAAACCTTGGACGCTTCCGAATGTCGCACCGCCAGCCGTTATGACATTTAGCGTTTCGGAAGATATTCAATCCGCGGGTGTCTATGAGGTGGAAATCAAGTGGAAGGCTGGACGACATGCGCTCAAGATTTCCAAAGTTGAACTTTATGAGGGAAATAAACTTGTCGCTTCGGACGAACACCCCGGTAGTACAGGTTGGAAGCATGACAATAATGTCTACACCCTTGAGGTGAAACAATATCGCACAGGACTTGAAGACTACGAATTGCGTATCACTTGTATGGGTGATAATGGACGCAATTCAAGTGGCGTTTTCATCATCCGTCCAAAACAGTAACGCTGCAATTCCTTGAAGATTAAAACAAACGAACGCGTCTCAATGGTGCGTTCGTTTGTTTTAATACGGATGAAAAGCTAAAGTGGAAAAGCGTAAATGAAAGATGAGCGAAAATTCAAAAAAACTAAAAAGATTTAAATTTTTAAATGCATTTTGAAAAGAATTCGAAAAGTTTGAGATGCTTAAAGAGGTCTCAAAAAAAGATGCTTTAGGTGTAGATGAAGGGGGATTGGATAAGGAAAATGATGAAAAAGCGGTGTGTGTACACTTGTTTTGCAAATGCGCAACTAAAAAGAAACTTGCAAAAAAGATAAGGGATGTGTTATAATAGTCGCTACTTTTGGAGAAAGTATGTTTAAATTTTTGATGATGTGCATAGGTTTGTGCATATTCTGCGGGTGTGGACCTCGCGGAGTGAATGTTGTTCCTGTGCAAGAATTAAATGCAGTAGCCTCGAATATTACACCAACATTGCGAGTGGGTGTAAAGGTGCGTGTTTCTGTCTCTGCGACAGGCCTTGAAATTTTCCCGGAAACGCTTAAGGAAGTCTCTTCAGAGGGGACTATCGTGCTAACCTATATCGGCACGGTAAAGTGTGAAGGCATGACGATTGAAGAATTCCAGACAGAACTCACCAAACGCTATTCTGAATATTATCGTGAGCCTCTCGTTGCTGCATATTATGTACCGGAAGAGGGAGGATCTTCTCCCTATGGTGAAGTTTTAGTAACAGGATGTGTGGCACGCCCTGGCGTTGTTAGCATTCCTCAAACATGCGACCTTTCAGTGATGCATGCGTTACAAGCCGTAGGAGGCATGGGACAATGGGCAGATGCTACAAGTGTCCGCGTAACGCGCGCTTTAAAGGATGGCCGTAAACTCTCCGTCTCAATCGATGTGGAGGATATTGGTCAGTCGGGTGCGACCGATCAAAATGTGATTCTTATGCCAGGCGATGTCGTTCATGTGCCTGAAATTAATTGGTAAAAATTGGGAAGCTAAAAGGAGATAATCAAAAATGAAAGCGTTTTCTATTTTTGCTCTTGTAGCGGGATTAACTGCAGTGACCCCCGCATTTGCTCAAACACAAGTGGCTGCAAAAGACTTAACCCCTCAAGTCATCGTTAAGGCGGCAAAGGAAAAAGCTCCCGGTGAACGCCAAGCTTATGCCGCAATGGTAATTTCGTCGATTGCTTCAATGCCGATTAGCGATGAAGAAAAAATCGAAATGACAATCTCTGCTGCGCGTGCTTTAATCGCAGGTAGTAAGGATGGTAATTCAATTGGTGTAATCGCTGAAATTTACAACAGCACACCGATTCAGTATTTGCCAGCCGTTGCAGAAATGCTCGCAGGTAACTTTGATCAATCGTTGAATGGTCTCACAGATGATCAAATGGCAACCTACATCGAAAAGATCGTTGGTCGTTCGGCGGCTTATATTGAAGCTTCGGGTTGTGACTCGCCGGCGATTCGTGCAGGTGTGTTGGCTTCTACATTTATCGCGGCGGCTACAAATAAGGAAGCTGCGACCGCAAAGGTGGCTTCGGTCCTCCCTAATTCTGTTCGCGCTGCAGCATTGGCTTACGCTGAAGATGTTCGCAATGGCGAACTCGAAACAATTGCACAAGGCGCTGGTGTCGAGGTTGAAGAAATCGTAGAGACACCGACAACCGACCCTGACGCAGATAATGTTGTTGAAAATCCGAACGCTGAAAAGGACGCACAAGACGCGAAGGAAATTGCAGAGGTAATTGATCGTGGCGAAGGCGATGTCTTGAATCGTACGGATAGCGAGAACGCTGGTGGCGCATCCAATGTTCCGCTTCTTTCTCGTTTTGCTAAGGATGTCCCTGGTATGCTCTCGGACACCATCGATTCGACCCTCTATGATTGGGAAGCGATTGACATCATTGGTCTCCCCCAAGATCCCGTGGGTGCTTCGCTCTTGGGCTTGGGCAATGTGACGACTGTCCCAAGCGATGTGACGGCTGGTAATTCTGCTCTCGGCGGCGGTGGTTTCGTTATTAATCAGCCCTCGTCCCCGCTTTACGATGGTCAACGCTAAATTAAATGTGTGGAGATAGGATTATGAAAAAACCTCTCATTTACGCTGCTGTTCTCTGTGGGTGCTTTATGTCTGCACCGCTTTTGGCTGCTTCTGACTATCAGCCTGGCTTCCGTATTGGTAATTTCAAGGTTGACCCCGTCGTCAGCGCAGGTGTCGCTTGGGAATCGAATATCGGTAACACTTCTCGTAACGAAGAATCGGGCTTCCTTTGGCGCGTCCAAGCTGCTGCATCGCTTGCGCCTGCCGTTCTTGAAGATCGCCGCACCTTCTTAACCGCGAATGTTTTCTACAACATGGAACGTGGCTTTGATAGCAAGGATGGCGCTGATTCGGATTCGTATGGTATCTCTGCTGTTTTCCGTCGTGAACTCGCAAAGCAGTGGAACCTCACGATTAATGGTGGATACACCCGTTCTGAAGATGATAACTTCTGGTATGGTAGCAATGATGCGTTTGGCAATCCTACAACGCCAGACATCTACACCGATAAGTCGGAAAACTACAACTTTAATGCCGCCGTCGGTTACCGTGGTCCGAAGTGGACCTTTGGTTTCGGTGCGGGTTGGCATCGCTCGCGTCATTTGGATGGTAACAAGACCTCGAACGACAGCTACACGGCAAGCGTTCGCGCCGGTCATGTGTTGCCTGCCATCTCTCCGAGCTGCTATTTGACAACCTCGCTCTCTGCGATTTATGACGATCCGGATAGAGGCGATACTTCGGCTTCTTACACCTTGTTGGCAGGTCTCTCGGGTGACTTCTCTGATAAGACCTCGTACTCGGCAATGGTCGG
>JAUNQZ010000064.1 GCA_030535915.1 bacterium | reverse complement strand
TGCGGCGTATGCTTACTCGCGTGCAGGGAAAGCGGACCTCCAAGAACTCGCCATCCAAGCAGCATTGAATACGAAGGATGAAACGATTATCCCGGATGCCTTGATGTTGCGTGCACGCATGGAACTTTCGGAAAAGAACTTCCTCGCCGCCGCGCGTTCGTTGGATGAATACCTCACGCGTTTCCCGATGGCGAAGGATGCGCCAGAGGCGAATTACCTCCGCGGTTTAATCTTCTTCCAAAACAAGGACTTCGCTCCTGCAGAGGCGGCATTGGCGAAGGCTTGCACGCTGGGAACAGAGGCGAATACAACCTGCCGTCCGCTTTCGCATGATCGTCGCATCGATGCGTTGTTGCGCCGCGCACAGGCGCTCCACACCCTTGGTCAAAGCAATGAGGCGGCAGAGCTCTTGCAACCTATCATTGAAATGAAGGATGCGGAAAAGCTCGACCCGACGTACTTGAATTGGCTGGCGGAGTTCCGCTTGTCGCGTAAAGAATGGGCGATGGCAGAGCACGCCGCGCGTTTAATGGTTACGCGCACCACGCCAAACTCCGCACACCGCTTGAGCGCACATGTCTTAAATGGTCGTGCACACGAAGGTCTCGGCAATAATGACTCGGCGCTGGTTGCTTATCTCGCGGCACGTGAAATCAAACTCGAGACCCCCACGATGAAAACAACCGAAGCGGCCCTTGGCGCAGGTCGCATGTACCTCCTCGCGGGAGAACATCAAAAGGCGCGTGAGGCGTTCTATGATGTGACGAAGTATGCGAACCAAGAAACCCAACAGGGGCGCATGCAAATGGCGGAGGCGTTCCACGGTATCGCGACGGCGTGTAAAGCGTTGAAGTTGGATGATGAAGCACTTCGCACCAATATGCGTCTGATTATCTTCTTCGGCAAAGACACGCCTTACGTCGAGCAAGCTTACCTCGATGCAATCGCCATTCTTCGTTCGCGTGGCGAGAGCGAAAAGGAAAAGTTGCAATCGTTGTGCGAAGAATACGAAGCGAAGTATCAGAAAAAACTCTAATCTAAAAAAGGAGCTCCTATGGCAGCTGAGAAAAAAACGCCTGTAACCTTCGAGGAGGCATCCGCTCGCTTGGATGAACTCGTCCGCCAAATGGAATCGGGTCAACTCGCGCTCGACAAAATGATTGAAGCCTTTGAAGAGGGCCGCCGCCTCGTGGCTTACTGCAATGCTAAACTCACCGAAGTCGCCCAACGCGTCGAACAAATCAAAGAAGACGAAAAAACCGGCGCCATCATGCGTGAACCCTTTGACAAATAAGTCGCATCAAACAGCGCGTTGAACGCACAACGCATCGTTCAAAACAAACGAAACGGAGGATAAGATGATTGTTGATACCCTCGACCACGCGTCGAATTATCCACTTGGAGAACGCTTCAACAAGGCCTTTGCTTGGTTAAAAGACCCCGCGAATACCGCCTTGCCTCCCGGACACTATGTCCTCGAGCAAGCCGCAGATGGAACGGAACTCCTCTATGCCAATATCCAGGAATACGAAACCCGTACCCCTGAAAATTGTCCGCTGGAATATCATCGCGCCTATGCCGATATCCAACTCCTCACCGAAGGGTGTGAAGCGATTGGTTACCGTGTCTTGACGGAGGACCTGGAAACGCTCAAGCCTTACGACCCCCAAAACGACATCGGCTTCGTCAAAGGTGAAGGCACGCCCATCCCGTTCGAAAAGAACACCTTCTTCGTCCTTTTCCCGCAAGATGCACATGCACCCGGGAAACGCGTTCCTTCGGCGACGCGCGTTAAGAAAATTGTCGTCAAAGTCAAACTCTAATCCCGCTCTACAATGCAACCAATCACACGCTTAGGTGTCCTTGTTAACTTCACCCGCCAGGGAGCTCAAGAAGCCCTCGGACACCTCTTGCAGGTTGCAGAAGGTGCCGGCATCACCCTCTTCGCAACCCCAGACATTTGCGAACGCTTCCCCGGTCTGCAACCGAGTGCAATCGACCAATTCATCGCGAAGGGTGCACAGGGGGTCATCTCTCTCGGTGGGGATGGTTCTCTCCTTACCGCCGTCCACACCCTCGCGGGAATGGATCTCCCGCTCATTGGCTTCAACATCGGTCACCTCGGCTATCTCACCGCGGTGAATGAAGAGGGCTTCGGTCGCGCCCTAGAGCAACTCGCGAGTGGCACCTATCGTCTAGAAGAACGCACCACACTCGTTGCCTATACCGATCACCATCCAACCGGCACGGCGGAAGCACTGAATGACATCGTCATCGCTCGCAAAGCCGGCGGACACGCCCTCGCGATTAAAGTCGCCCTCGACGGACATCCCGTTGCACGCTATCTCTGCGATGGCGTCATCCTCTCAACCCCCACCGGTAGCACCGCTTATGCGCTCTCCGTGGGAGGCCCCGTCATCGCCCCCCAAGCACAAGTCTTCCTCCTCAGTGTCATCGCACCCCACGCGCTCACCGCACGCCCCCTGGTCATCCCAAGCACGACACGCGTGACCCTCTCCATCGACCAACCCAACGAAACCGCACTCCTCTGCATTGATGGACGCGACACCGAAGAAATCCCCAGCGGACACCTCGTGGAAATCCTCCAAGCCCCAACCCCCGTCCGCCTCATCATCCCCCACAATAAAAACAACCCCTACGCCCGCCTCTCCCGCAAACTCGGCTGGTCCTCCAGCTTCACTCGCTAACCCGCTTCACCCGAGATTTTAAACCACGAAATACACGGAAAACACGGAAATGGATGCGGCTCGCTGCGCTCGAATTATGAAACCACGAAATACACGAAATACACGAAAAAAGGCTGTGGATGCGGCGCACTGCGTGCGGGGAATTGAAACGCTAGGACCGCCAGGGGTTTGCTGATATTTCCGTTCGCTAGGGGCTGACGCCCACGGCTTTACATCGCCCCTTTGGAGAGAGGCGCTCTCACGCCGCATCAGCTTTTTAAAGAGTATGAGGTCGCGCAGCGACTGCCGCTCTTTGTGTTGCCAGTCGCTAACGCTCCTTGACTCGACAAGCTCGTCCGATAGACTCAATGCTCCTCATTCTTGCGGGCTTTCGCTATTCCCCGGCCGCTTGCGGCTGGGTTTGTTCTGCGTATAACACAAAGCCCCTAAAAATATCCCGGAGCGCAGCGACCACCATATCCCATCCTCATTCGGGCGCTAGCCCGTCAAGAACCAAAGGGAACGCTGAAAAAGTGTCGGGCGAAGCCCATTGCGGACGCTTTTTGCAGCGTTACCCTTTTGCGTCTTTGCGGTTAAACCCGGAGCGCAGCGACTTTCATCGCTCACATCAACCCTTTCCTGATAAAGTTAAAGGAGATGTGGATCAAGGAGGAAATCGATAAGGGCGATGTTTAAAATACCTCGGTCGTCGTACCAACGGTTTCGAATGTCATTGCGGATTATGATTTTTTGAAAACTGTCTTCGGTTAATAAGAAGGGGCGATTTTCTGTTTCTGCTTTTTGAGCATCATGAAGCGCATAGGCCGATTGGATGTAAACACGTTGTGAGCCGCGGGTCGCAATAAAATCAATTTCTCGAGCAACTTTAATCGTGCGGCCTTTCGCGTCAACGCTGTTCCCATAAACGACACCGACATCAACCTTAAATCCTCGAATGACGAGTTCATTATAGATGATGTTCTCCATAATATGCGTCAGTTCTTGTTGGCGAAAACCGATACGTGCATTTCGTAAACCAACATCTTCACAGTAGTATTTATTGGGATAATCAAAGTAAGCTTTTCCTTTCACATCCCACCGTTTGCACGTGGTGAAGAGAAAGGCATCTTCTAATGCATCGATATAACTCTTTACTGTGTTAGGAGAGACAGCATTGGATCGACTTAAGTGTTGTTTAGAATTGAGCGCATGGGTCAGCTGGTTGGGATTGGTCAAGGAACCCACCGATGAACAGAGTAAATCAAAAATAGCAGAGAGGACATCCTCTCGTTTAATCTTTTTACGTTCAACAATATCTTTGAGGTAAACTTCCGAACACAACGATTGGAGATAATTCATCTTTGTGATTGCGTTCGGACACGAGAGGAGAAACGGCATCCCTCCAAAAAGAGCATACTCATCAAAGGCATCATACTTATCACCCCCAAGCGCTGCATAAAACTCTGCAAAACTCAAAGGATGCACACGAACTTCATCACTTCGCCCTCGAAACTCGGTTAAAATATCCGATGAAAGCATCCGTGAATTACTTCCCGTCACATAAATATCTAAATTCGGAAGTGAACGCAAGTCGTTTAACGCATCATAAAAGGTAATTCGTTTTCCTTCTGCATGATAAGGATTCGGGACTTCATCTGAAAGCTGAATTTCATCCACAAAAAGATAATATTTCCCTTCTTTCCCCTCAACCCTTTTTCGGACCTCCTCTGCGAGATACAACGGATGCCGAAATTTGATATCTCGAGCAAGATCTAATTCAAACGATAAAATATGCCCTTCATCAACCCCCTGCGATAGGAGATAATGACGAAAAAGCGTCCGCAACAAATAAGACTTCCCAGACCGACGAAGTCCCGTAATCACCTTTATCTGACCATCCCACATAAAAGCAATTAATTGCTCTAAATACTGCGTTCTTTGAATCTCCATAAACCCTCCACTGAAAAGTTGTTTGATTTCTCAAAGAAGTTTTCAATGAGAATTATAAGCCAAAAAACAACAAAAAGTCAAGGAAAATAAAGCAAAAATAACATATTTTCGCTATTTTTACCATTTTTCTTAAGTTTCACCACCCCTCTAAAAATCCTCCACTGAAAAGTTGCTTGATTTCTCAAAGAAGTTTTCAGTAGCAAATAGTCTCGCCTTTTGAAGGGACCCTTAAGGGGAGAAGCTCCATAATATGAGGTCGCGTCAGCGACTGCCTATTTACAAGCCCCGCGGCGATTGAGCACTAATAATCCAATGAGAATAGTCTTGCAGATGCGGAGTCGTTGAGGGATGCGGAAGGAGGAATGAGGAATTGATTTCGCAGTGCTGACGGACCTCATATACTGTCTAAAGCCACAGATTTTCACGACCTCTTGCAGCGGCTTGCTGCGCTCGGGAATAAACCACGGAAGACACTAAAAATGCGTCGTTTGTCTGTCAGGCGATAGCCTTTAGCGGACAGAGAAAGCGATGCATTCTTTTCGCGTTTTTGCGTTTCAATTCATCATTCGAGCATCGCGAGTCTCCGCGGTCCTGGCGTTAAAAATGACGCAGATGGAGGTGTGCATCTAGAGGTTCGTCAAGATGTTTCTTTCCTTTATTATATAAGTCCTTGAAAATTAACCTTTTATAGGGTGTGTATTTAGACGAACGTCTAGATGCATCATATAATACCTTTGGTTTTTTATATGTTGTATAAGGAAAGTTTATTTATGAAAAAACTTCTTACACTTGCACTCGCCGTTCTCGGCTTTACTGTAGCACAGGCTGTAACGATTAGTTGGACAAATACGAGCGCAAACTACAATGCTACAGGCACAAAAATTAAAGATGAAAATACAAATGGAAGTGTTGGCAAATACTCTTTGGCGGCCTTAATTACCTATAACAGTGCACCAACAAGCACCGCAGAGGTTCTCCAGATACAACAGTGGTCTTCTGGATCAAGTTATTTATATGCGTATGGTTCGGACAGCGCTTTTGGGAACGGTAAAAATGGTGCAACAATGGGTGCAGAGAAGAAAGGTGGCGGTGGTAATTATTGGCTAACCGCTAACGACTATAAAGACTTGCTTCCGAATGTAGGTGACACATTCCTCGCCGTTTTTACTTGGGAAGATGGTGCCAATGGAAATGTGAAAATTACAAGCTGGGTAGATGGTATTACATGGGAGTTCCAATCCGAAACAACGGCTTCAAATCTTAATTTGATTGTCAATAGCAATGACGCTTGGACCGTGAATGAAATTGTTGCATACGAGGGTTTGCTCACGGATGCGGAAATTACGGCGATGTCAAATGCTAAGACGGCGAATGTCAACAATGTTCCCGAGCCGACGGTGCTTGCACTTCTTGCGCTTGGTGTAGCCGGTGTTGCGTTGAAGCGTAAAAAAGTGGTTGCTTAAGATGTAACCCTTTATGATAAAAAAGCCCTGAGCTATTCGCTTGGGGCTTTTTTTAATGAGGAATCACCTCGTTGCGCTCGAATGAGGAATTGATTTTGCAGTGCTAACGCACCTCGTGGATTTTTAAAGCGTTTTAGTGGCGGTGGAGTTGACGTTTGGGTGGGGGTGTGGTATACTTGTAGTATCATACATATTTTATTTGGAATTGCTCATTTTTGGACTGAAAGAGGGATAAGATGCGGTATTGGGTTCGACAGTTTTTTGGTTTTGTTTTGATGGTTGCGGTGGTTGGCTTTGGCGCGTGGGTTGAGGCGGCGACGGCGACGGTGATACGTGTGCATCCGCGGTTGACGCGTGGGTTGGCGCGTGAGGCGCTTTTTGGGATTCGTTTTGATAATAGTTATGGTGGGACGATGAGTGATTTAAACTTGTCGTTTACCTTTAACAATTGCACTTCGGATGTGTTGAAGGATTTGAAGGTGTGGTATCAGCCCTACAATCAGCCGATGCCGTATTTCTTTCGTGAGGCAAAAGCGGAGGTGATTTCAACGGAGCGTTCGGCGTCATCCAATGCGGACAAGTCGGTGATGACGGCGACATTAGGGGGATTTTCGAAGCATATTTATCCGTGTGTGGGGTCGCGTACGGAGTCGGATTATCTTTGGGTGACAGCAACGATTTCCCCGACGATTGATCCGGATGCAGAGATTTGGGTGAATGTGACAAATGAGACATTGACGTTGGGTGGGACATCGGTTTATACGGTGGTGAATGGTACGGCGAAGGCGCCGCATCGGGTTTTTCCGTATGCCTATCAGGTGGGGGCTTATTTGCGACAGGATCGTGCGCATAGTGGGGGTGTGGCGAATCTGGCGAATGGGGATGGGAATCGCGTTAAAGGGTTGACGGATATTTTGCTGATTAATGATTTTAATGTGCGGTATGTGGCGGGTTCGGATGCGTTTGATACGACCTGGGATGCTTATTCGGGTCGTAATGATACGCAAACGGCAACGGCGATTCGTGCGTTGCGCGATCAGTATAATCCAGATTGTATGGTGCGTGCGAGTTTGATGCGGGGTTCGGCGAAGGTGACGGCAGGGGGTGTGACGGGGTATCCCATTGCGGTGGCGGCGGCAAATGCAACGTATCGTAAACAGCTTGTGGATGCGATTGTAAAGGTTTTGGAGGCGAATCAGCTGGATGGGCTTGATATTGACTGGGAGTATCCTGGGGTAGAGAATGGTCAAATTGAGTCGGCGGCGCTCTGTGCGCGTGATTGGGGTTATTATGGGTTGCTCGTGCGGGATCTTTCGGTGGCGTTTTTTGATCGTGGATGGGTGCTTTCCTTATGTTCAAATGCCAGTGGGTGGGCGTTTCCGGGGGCGACGGTTTCGAGTGACGACTATGGTGGTGTTTTGCATGGGGTGGATTTTGTGAACTCGATGGCGTATGGTGATAAGCAGATTAATGCTTCTCCGCAGGTGATGTTGGGGGCGATCAATCTCTTGACTTCAAATGGTGTCCCGAAGCGGCGCATTATTGTTGGGCAGGCGATGTATGGCTATGAAAATGGGAACCCGGGGTGGGATCAAATTGCAAATGTCATTCCCAGTTACTGGGGAGACGACAAGACACGCTATTGGGATGGGGATTGTTTGTGGAATCCAAAGCGGACCTTTGAGGGACCTTCATCGTATCATGCCAAGTGTAATTGGTGCCGTGCGAATGATTTTGGCGGTGTGATGAGCTGGGGGTACTATTCGGATATGGGCTGGTACAATGCCGATTATCTTTGCTTAGCGCGCCATCAAGCGAGAGCCTGTTGGCCAACGCCATATTATCGTCATCCTACACCCCCCAAAGAAGGAGAGGTTTACCTCATCGATAGTGAAGAGGATTGGTCCTGGTTGAGAGAAAATGCCTCAACCGCCCTCCAAGCGAAGTTAACGGCAGACATTACCTTCCACCACGACCCCTTGCCAATTGAAACATGGTCTGGGGTTTTGGATGGCGATGGACACACCTTGACCATTCCCTTTGAAACATGGCTTGCATACGATGACCAACCCGCACTCATTCGTGTGCTCACAGGCACCGTGAAGAATCTTACCATTGACTTTTCCGGACGCGTCGTGAGCCGAGCCTCGCGTTGGAATGACACCACCGTTTCCCAAGGAAGCACCGCAAGCACAATCTCCACCAATGCCGATGGACACGCCACCAATCACCATGCCGCCGTTCTCGCATGCCAAGTCAATGGCACAAGCGCAGGTACGCGCATCTCCAATGTCGTTCTCAACATCCACGAAGGCGCAGAAATTCAAGGCCCGAGTCGCACGGGTGGACTCTTTGGAGAAGTGTGGGCGGGGAGTGGAATGTCGGTAGAGGTTTCAGATTGTCGCGTAGTTGTCGCGGGAATGATTCGCACGATGGCACGCAACACCTCCGAAGGCGACCTCTCACTGAAATATGGTGTTGCTGGAGCCATCGCAGGAAATGTCAATGCCGCCGGAACGCTCGCCTTCAAGAATTGCACCGTCATCCTCAAACCCACCGCTCGTGTTGAAGTTCAAATGGGCACCTCAACCGCCGCCGGTGGCGCCTTTGGAAATATCAATAATGCCACCCCCACCTTTGACAATATTGAAATCTATGCAGATCAAACGGCAAGTATCAGCGCGATCAATGGAAATGCCGCCCTTGGTGCAACCTCTTATGCCAACTGGAACCAAGCATTTGCAGAACAAGTTTGTGCGTATGCGAAGCGTCATCACTATTTAGAACTCGCTGCAAATGCCACCGAAGATGTCACCCTCACCCTCGACCTTGAAGGCTCCAACGACAACTTCACACTTCGCGTTTCTGGAGAAAATCCAGACGGCTCCCTCGTTGGATTAACGAAATGGGCCCAACCCTCCATTGTCTTCCTTGGCGAAGGTTTCACGGAGACTGAAACAACACCCATACAAGCGATGACCCTCGACGATGATGGCATTGCAACCTTCACCCTCCCAGAACCTTCTGAAAAACGCAACCCCTGCCTCTTCAAGGTCAAACTCTCTTATTAAAACTAAAAAAGCCCCGGGATTGCTCCCAGGGCTTTTAAGGTTGTGGTTACCACAAGAACCAAAGGGAACGCTGAAAAAGTGTCGGGCGAAGCCCATGGCGGACGCTTTTTGCAGCGTTACCCCTTTTGCGTCTTTGCGGTGAAAAAACAAGCGGCTTGGCCTCGCGGCCTGAGCGGCACTCAGAGCAGTAACCCCTTATTTACCTAAGACTCCACAAGAGACGAAGCGAAGCGGAGTTGACACAACAATCTCCGTAGCCGCGTGAAACGTCTCCGAAGGATCGTGGACCGTCGAAATCCAGAGGGAAACAAGAGCGTTAGCTCGTCGTTTCGGTCAAGCGCTCATCGATTGACCCGTAGCCGATAGGATTTTGCCTCCGTGCGGACGGAGGTGTGCGGTCCTCG
Source organism: bacterium (assembly GCA_030535915.1). Lineage (GTDB taxonomy): Bacteria > Verrucomicrobiota > Kiritimatiellia > RFP12 > DVOR01 > Spyradenecus. Next base: position 104 of record JAUNQZ010000064.1, on the reverse strand, counting down.
TCCCCGCGTGACCTGCGAGAGCTTAAAAAATCGGCGGAGTCGGCGTTAACTAAAAAAGCCCCGGGATTGCTCCCAGGGCTTTTAAGGTTGTGGTTACCACAAGA
>JAUNQZ010000063.1:3007-9760 GCA_030535915.1 bacterium | reverse complement strand
GTTTGTGTAATCGGCGCACCAACATAAGCCAAGAGCAAGAAGGGAGCCGGACGATTTTGTGCATAGCATTTTTTCCATGCACCAACGGCGCCTGCTGCGGCAAAGCCTGTACCAATGGCCGATCCGAGACCCGAGAGTGCGAGGCAGGCAACGGCGCCTGCAACGGTGAGTGCTGTATCCATGTGTGTTTATCCTTTACTGTTGAGATGTGTTTTTGAATGGGGTGTAGGGCATACCCGACCATGTAATACCCTTGGCATTGGAGAATTCCAATGTATTAAGACGGACGGCATGCACGAGAATGGAGAGTGCGCCCATGGCAAGATTGAGACCATGGCCAACAAGAAGAATGGCTGACATTGCAATAATCTTAACGGTAAAGCCCATATCAAGATCAAGGGCCATTGCGTTGAAGTTTTCTGCAACTTTAACCGAAGCTAAACCTACGGCAAAGAGTCGCACATAACTGATAATATCACCCATTGAACTAATCACATTTAATGGGAGCATACCAATATTAATCGCTTCACGCTTAATATCCGCAATCAGTGCAACCAAAATCAACCCAATACTACCGGCAAGCATCCAAGTGGTCCACTCTGGTTGTGTGAACCAACTAACGACAATGCCACAAACAATCATGAACATACTCCATGTCACACCCAACCACCCGAGTTCGCCTAAGGCTTTAATACTCGGAGCAAGGAGAACGGCGTTCCACAAGCGTGCAATCGAAATATGAAGTGCACCAATGAAGAAGCAGAGGAACATGATATTGTCATTATTATTTAACCAAGCAACGGTTGGAATATCCCTTAAGCACGCCGGAAGCGCATCCTTAGCGATACCAAAGTAGGTTCCCGAAAGAACGCCCCAGCCAATTGTAGCTAAACAAAAGACAGTCAAAATAATAAAGAGCGGACGCAATGCTGGCTTTTTAAATCCTTTAATTCCCGCGAGGAGTGTTCCAAGGAGCATAATTGCACCATAGCCTGCATCTCCCACAAGCATCGCAAAGAAGACGGAGAAAAAGATATAAAAAGGCACCGAGCAATCCCCCTCCGTATAGCCAGGAAGAATTCCTAAGCCTTGGAAGAGTGTTCCAATCGAACGAAAGCCTTTAGGCGCTTCAAGCAAGACTGGAACATTTGGGTCATCCTCTGCAGGAGGTGCGAGAACAATCCCCCACCCCTCCGTTTGTGCACGAGCAATAAGTGCCTCACCTTGGCGTGCAGGAAGATAGCCCGTCAACCAAGCAATTGCTTCGTCCGACTTAACATTTGCGGCGACTTCGGCAAAGGTTTTCCCCTCTTGAGCATGAGCTCTTTGCTTCGTCACAATCGGACGCAAAGACTCCGCTGCAGCAGCGAGACGATCCACTAATTCATCCGCAGTGGCTCGACAAGTTTCAATGCGTGTCCCCATCTCCGTTGTTGAGAGGTCCGGGATTGGGATCAGTTCTGCGGTTTCAGGTAAAGGCTCGTCTAAAAGCCATGCGCCATAAACGAAGCCCGCCTCTTCAGCAAAGAGAAAGGCCTTTGTTGCGGCAGCCTTATCAGCGACAGCCAATTTAAAGAGGCGAACCTTAACATTACCTTGAGCAAGTGCTGCAATCGTCTTTGGATCGATCTCTCCAAAGGGTGCATATTTACGTATGGTCAATTCAAGCGTTAAAGCTTCTTCACGCAAACGCGTGATGGCTTCTGCTGCACGATTAATCCCATCGGCATTGTCTAACTTACAAATGTCGGTATAAGTCAAGAGTTCTGGGATGGACATTGTTGCGACAGGAGAAGCTGCATCTGGACGAAATGCAAAGAGCCCTTTCGCCTCTGCGATGTCCAAAATGCGAAGTGCTTGTTCTGTAGCATTAAGTGTCGCGTTTGCATGACGAATAGCTTCGCCATCGCGAACTTCAACAGCAACATGAACACACCCAAACGAACGCAAGGCCTCAAGGGCGTCTTGACGAGCTTGAGCTGTACACAAGAGGGTCAGATGTTCCATTGGGACAATCATTCCGTCACCTCTTCTTTCTTAGGGGTTCGACCTTTTGCGATCTTACCACGCACCACTGCTGCCGTTTGTTCATCCCCGATGAAAATACGAATCACGCGAATGTTTTCTTTACATTCTGGGATTTTCACTTTTTCAAAGAGATTCACGCGTTGACCCGTGGTATAAAGTTCTTCACGAACGAGTTCTCGTTGACGCTCTAAAACTTCACCCTCTGCACGCAATGCTGCTAAAGCCGCGAGCATGTCTTGTGCATCGTCTGTCCATGCGGGTGTACGATAGGGATCAAGCGTTGCCGGTGTGGCAGCGATACCTTCGTAAATTGGAATCGCAACACCTGCAATATTTCCCTGTGTTGTTTTAATGCCCTCAAAGGCAACCAACTGTTCAGGAGAAACATCACTATCTGCATAAAGCGCAACCCAACTCTCAAGGCGCTGACGTGCGGCGGCTTCACGCTCTTGCACATCCGCGAGCTTTGCAGAGATGGCTGCAATTTCAGCTTGTAGTTGTTGCTTTTTGAGCTGTAGCATCGGCAAAAAGCGCTGGAAACGCTTCAACGCATCGGTTTGTGCTTTTAGCTCATTTTTTGTATGCTTAATTTTGGCCATGGGGTCCTCCAGCGTTATTCACGCTTGAGCCTTCTTAGGCTTTTTTCGGCCAGAACTTTTCAGCCATCTTTGTAGGGATGCCTGTTTCCATCGGGTCAAAGCAATCAGCAAGGATTTGCCAGCCAAGATCAAGCGCCTGCTCCAAAGGAATATTCACGGAGAGGTCCATCATCTTCGCTTCAAAGAGTGCGCCATATTGAAGAAGCTTCTTATCCCAATCACTCATACGGAAGCCCATCGATTGCTTTTCTGCAGCATCTTTATACTGTGCATAAAGCTTAATCATTGCATCCATAATCGTACGATGGTCTTCACGCGTATCTTTGTTCACCTGCTGTTTCAAACGCGAGAGCGAGCCGAAGGGTTCAATACGACCATTACGGAGATAGAACTGTCCTTCAGTAATATAGCCTGTATTGTCCGGCACAGGGTGCGTTACGTCATCACCCGGCATCGTTGTTACAGCAAGAATGGTGATGGAACCAGCTCCTTCAAAATCAACAGCCTTCTCATAACGAGCGGCGAGTTGCGAATAAAGGTCGCCGGGATAACCACGGTTCGATGGGATCTGTTCCATCGTAATAGCGATTTCCTTCATTGCGTCCGCAAAGGAGGTCATGTCCGTCAAAAGAACAAGCACGCGCTTACCCTTGAGTGCGAACTGTTCTGCAACAGCGAGCGAAACATCGGGAACAAGCATACATTCCACAACAGGATCTGCTGCAGTATGCACGAACATCACCGTACGCGACAATGCACCCGAAGCATCCAATGTATCACGGAACGACAAATAGTCGTCATGCTTCAAACCCATACCGCCAAGAATAATGATATCCACTTCTGCCTGCAATGCAATACGTGCAAGAAGATCATTATATGGTTCACCCGCACGAGCAAAAATCGGAAGCTTTTGGCTTTCCACGAGCGTATTAAAGACATCGATCATTGGAATGCCTGTACGCACCATATGACGTGGGATAATACGCTTTGCGGGATTCACAGAAGGTGTGCCGATATCTGTAGGATTCATTTCCAACGCTGGACCATTGTCACGTGGTTTCGCGGAACCAGTAAAGACACGACCGAGCAATTCATCTCCAAAAGGCACCTGCATAGGGTGACCTAAGAATCGCACTTGAGCATCCGTTGCAACACCCTTTGCGCCAGCAAAGACCTGCAATGTAACTTCATTTCCAGCCAACTTAATAACTTGTGCGAGCGAAGTACCCGTACGCGAATCAATTTCCGCGAGTTCACGATTCTTCACACCATCCGCGCGAAGCGTCACAACGGAACCTGCGATATTGTCAATTTGATGATAAAGCTTATGCATGGGGAGCCTCCGCTACCAACTTAAGGACTGCATCACGACGCGTTTCATAATCCGCAATGCCCATAGGTGTGTTATTCCAGTCAATAAAGGCTTGTTGCAACTGCAAGAAGGAACGACGCGCCACGCCTTTATCTGTGTAAGCATAGGTTTCTGCAACAACCTTTTCAAGCACATCAAACGATGCGCGTTGACGATCGACAGAAGAGCTTGCGTCAACATCGTTAAAGGCATTCTGTTGCAAATAGACAGCATCAATGAGTTCCTTCTTCAAGAACATCACGAAGTCTTCCATTGCGGTCCCTTCTTCACCGACGACCTTCATCATTTGCTCAACATCCGCACCTTTACGCAAAATTGTACGAAGCGTTTCCACGCGCTCTTGTTCAATCACCGAACGATACTTCGACCACGAATCCAACGGGTCAATTGCGGGGAAGCGACGCGCATCCGAACGTGCACGCGACAACCCGTGAAACGCTCCCACAACCTTCAAGGTTGCTTGCGTCACGGGTTCATCGAAGTTACCACCTGCGGGAGAGACCGTGCCACCAATCGTGACGGAACCAATTGAGCCATCTTTGAGACGCACACGACCGGCGCGTTCATAGAAACCTGCAATCACCGACTCGAGATAAGCCGGGAAGGCTTCATCGCCAGGGATTTCTTCCAAACGACCCGACATTTCACGAAGGGCTTGTGCCCAACGCGATGTGGAGTCCGCGAGGAGAAGAACGTTTAAGCCCATTTGACGATAATAACCCGCGAGCGTCACTGCGGTATACACAGACGCTTCACGCGCCGCCACAGGCATGGACGAGGTGTTACAAATAATAATCGTACGGTCCATCAATGTACGACCCGTCTTGGGATCCTTGAGCTCAGGGAATTCACGCAAGGTTTCCACAACTTCACCAGCGCGTTCACCACACGCAGCGACAATCACAATGTCAACGTCTGCATACTGCGATGTCTGGTGCTGAATCACCGTCTTACCTGCACCGAAAGGCCCCGGCACACAATAAGTTCCACCGACAGCCACGGGGAAGAAAGTATCCACCGAACGAATACCCGTCGAGAGGGTTTCCGTAGGACGAAGGCGTTCTGCATAGCAGTTAATCGGCAACTTTACTGGCCAACGCTGCATCAACTTCACAGTGCGCTCATTGCCTTTAGCATCCGTCACCACGGCAACATCATCTTCAACGACATATTCACCTGCAGGTTTCACCGACTTGACGGTATACACCCCACGCCATGAGAAAGGAATCATGATGCGGTGCGTATAGACACCTTCTGGCACCGTACCAACCGATTCACCCGCGGTTAAACGATCCCCCGGCTTTGCGGTTGGTGTAAAGGCCCACTTGGTGGTACGATCCAATGAAGGAAGATAAGTGCCACGCTGCAAGAAGAAGCCGCACTGTTCGGCGAGTTCTGGCAAAGGATTCAGCAAGCCATCATAAACGCGTCCCAAAAGACCGGGGCCCAATTCTGCAGCAAGCATATCGCCAGTGAAATCAAGCGTATCACCCACTTGCAAATCACGCGTATCTTCGAAGACCTGCATATCCGCAACACCATTGCGTACACGGACGATTTCACTCATCAAGCGTAGCGTACGATCCTTTTCTGGAATGCACGCATAGCCGACTTCGTTTTGTGCAACGGCGCCGGTGAAAGCCACCGTAATCATATTGCCGTTAACACCCGTTACTTTACCTGTCGTCTTTTCCATTCTAAAACCTTATTCTATTTTTTAAAGGGACTGTTTTGGAAGCGCGGCCTCAAGGCGTTGTGCACCTATGGTCGCATCGCGTGCGGCCTTTTGCGTTGCCAAACGAAGCTTTGCTGCATAAGCAAAAATTTGCATTTTAGCTAAGGGATCAAATCCTGCCATATCCTCTGCGGCAGCCCAACGCACACGCATCAAGGCTTCTTCGCGTGCAAGCGGATCAACAGCACTTTCAAAGGCTGCATCGACGGCACGCATCAACCACACAGGGCAAAGCGAGGTCTCGGGTGGAACCGCCGTTGTTTGAGCACCTCGACGCGCCAAACGACGACGACCAATGGCACCATCTATTGCAGCCTCAAGGTGACGCCAATGGCGAACCGCAGGATGCGTTGAAGGTGTCGCTAATCCTCGCACAATGAGCATTGCTGCAGTCGCATCTTTTGCAGAGAGCGCGCTCTCGCATGCTGCAACAAATGCATCCACGCCGATTGCGGGTGCTCGATTCGCATCCAACATCGGCAATGATGCAAGTAAATAACCAAGGCTCATGAAGTTTAGTCCTTCAACAACTTCGCCAATTGCGGACGCAACAAAGCTGCAAGTGCGGCGGTTACGGACTCACCTGTGAAATCATGCTCCACGCGACCACCCGACAAACGCACGCGGAAGCCCGAGCCAATCTGCGCATCGGTCACCACGGTAACATCCTTTTGAGCGGCAAGCTTTGCCTTTAACGCTGCGACAACCTTATCACCTGCAGCGATTGTTACTTCACCCGAACCCTGATAGGCCGCAATTGCATCTACGACGACCTTTTCAATCACAGCGGGCGTTTTCAATGTTTCATCAACAGCGCCGCCGAGCGTCTGCTCTAACAATGCCGTCACATCTTGACCCAACTTTAAGAGTACATCACGAGCCGCTTGACGAATGGTTGCTTCTGCACCCGTTGCCATACGCTGAGCATCGGCTTGCGCTTGATTTGTCATTGCGGTTGCTTCAGCCTTTGCCTTTGCAACAATATCTGCCGCTTCAGCCTTTGCCTTTGCAACAATATC
>JAUNQZ010000063.1:0-2997 GCA_030535915.1 bacterium | reverse complement strand
TGCCGCTTCTTGCTTCGCAGCATCAACACCTTCACTGCGAATCTTATTTAAAAGTGCATCAAGATTTTCCGTCATGTCAATGAGCCTTTCTCTCATTTTTAACGCTTTCACAAGCGTGGATAACCCGCAGGTTCGCATTTTGTAAAGCTCCCCCACATTCATCTATAGTTTATCATACCTTTAAGTATGTAATCAAGTTTTTTTTGTTTTTTTATTGCAAACACTCTAGCATTGTTGATTCATTGTAGTGACCTAAAGCTAAGCCTCGTAAGCATGGATGATTTCACCCATACCCCTTCCTAGGAGAAGCTCAAAAATTAAAAAAGAAGCCCGGAAACCCGAGCTTCTTTTTTTAACAGTGAAAACTGCGTTGAATTAAAGATCGTCAAGACCTTCAATTTCAAGACCACCTTCATTTTCAACTTCAACAACAGCTTCTTCTTCAATCTTCGTCAAAGCGCCCTTTTGAAGCGGACTATAACGATAGTAAGCCGTCAACTGCAATGCTGTGAAGCAACCCGAGATAACACGCTTGCAACCTTCATCGCCCGTCGTGGCCCAACTTAAATTGCCAAAGTCCGTACAAAGGAGATCGTCAATTTCGTAGCTTCCGCGAACGAAGACATCCTTACCGTCTTTACGCGTTTTCTTGGTGCCAGGCATATCCTTGAGGCGGTCCATGTCATTGCAATTTCTTCCGCCGATATTGAAGCTCCCAGGCTTTACACCCCAATAGCAAATTTCTTGAGCTTTACCATTGTGGTCCTTATAACCCGACTTCTCTGGTGGGATCAAGATTGCAGCAGCTCCGTAAAGCGCTTGTTGCACCGTGTGCCAACGCTTCCAATCAGAACTGTTTTCGCCCTGATTATAACGCACCTGCGAAAGGTAGTAGCAATAATACTGAGGCGATGCACCCTGTTGCGGATTAACGCGAGAGCTTGATGTTGCCTTTGGCGTATGATTCAACTCAAAGGTTGGTTCCCAACCGTTCATATACCGCAAAGCAACATTACATTCAGCCGAATCCGACATATCCAAAAGCTGAAGGATCAAAGCGCACGGCGCTGTCAAACCCTTATGATTTCGCGTGTCTTTATCGGTGTAATAGAAGTGACCATCTTTTTTGTCTTGTAACGCGAGAATAGCTCGCGTTGCCTTCTTCAACGATTCAACGACACGATCGCCAGAACCATTCTTGTTGGGAATACGCACTTTTGCGAGCTTCGCAGCCTTTAATGCCTGAACCGCCCAGCTGATGAACGAAGAGTCAATCTGATCGGTTCCTTCAGGATACTTCGGCCACATATTGTAATACCAACCACCCTCTTTCGTCTGTCCTTCAAAGACAGGCTCAAGCGCAATTTCAATTGCTTCCTTAATATCAGGAATGTTGGTCATTGCATAAGCTTCTGCGAGTGCATAGATTGCTACAAGATGCGAATAGTTGTGAGGGTCGCGGCTCTTAAAGAGACCCACCTTATCAGAACAACGCGAGTGGCAATTCTTGTCATCACCTTTGTAAGTACACTGCGACTTGTCGCGAATGAGGTCATTCAAAAGGCCTTCAATCGCTTTACGAACGACCGCATCAAATTCACCCGTGCGGCTTGCACCTGGGACTTCACCATGAGCAAGGTAGCAGAGCAATGCAAGTGCGGTTGCACCCGTGTGACCATAGCCTTTATCAGAGAGGCTCTTTCGAGGGTCCCCCCAAAGACCTGTTTCCTTGTTCTGCTGTGTCGCGAGGAAGCGCAAGAAGCCGACCACATAGCGTTCCGACTTAATGCCCTTAAGAGCACCAATCTTTGCACCACGCAAACCCGTTTCCTTAGATGTACGCACATTAATCGAGACCGGCGATGGCGTATCCATCACGGCATCAATGGGTACAGGCTGAGGAGACTGTTCAATCGCCGTTGTTGGAGGCGCTTCAATTTCAATATCGACTTCGATATCGACAGGCTCTTCCAATTCCGGGGGGTCTTCTGGAGGTTCGGGTTCTTCAGGCTCTTCGAGCTCTTCGATTTCCTCAACCTCTTCCACCTTTGCTGAAGCAACGACCTTCGTTGTGTTTGGCGTGAACTTAATCACGACCATCGCAAGGATAGCAAGGCCAACAATCAAAATTGCTGCAATCGGCGCACCAAGGCGTTGGAATTCCACCATCGCCTTTTTGCGTTCAAGTGAGCCCTTGGGCGCTTTAAAGCCCTTGAACATATCCGCAAGACGACGAAAATACGAACGATCGCCTTCATCAAAAAGCTTGAGCAATTCGTCTTTTCCATCGTTGGGATTTTCATAAAGATCTTCGTTATTTGCCATAATAGAGTGTCCTCTTTTAGATGCTCATAATAGCCAAGTTCTTTAACCCACGGATTGCACATGCTTCGAGGACATAAACAAGTGTTTTATGACTTGAATCCTTGGTACATGTGATGACAACAGACGCTTCTTTATTATTGCGTGCGATACGCGTAAGTTCACGCTCAAAGATTGCTTTATGGCGTGTATCTGCGCGACTATCAATCATGCAATTGAGGATGGTTGAGGTCTGCGGATCTGCATCCACAGCACCATCACCCTTAAAGACTGCAATTGTTGTTTTATCGATTTGTTCAGCAGAAGACGAACTATTTCCTTGAGGAGCGAGTGCATCCAAATAAGCGAGCTTATCCTCTTGCTTGAGGGTCACGACGAAGAAGATGATGAGCTGGAAGACAACGTCAATCATCGGCGTCATATCAAGCGCTGAATCATCAGAAGACTTTCTTTTGCTTTCTTTTGCCATATTGACCTCCTTCCTTACTTATCGCTTCCCTTTTCCTTCATTGCGAAGAAGGAGAATTTCCACAAACCGAGTCGAGAGCAAATATCCATCAAGTGACGCAAATGCTCGTGACGTGTATTCTCATCTGCTCGGAACATGATGGGAATATTTTTGCCACGACGAGCAATAATCTGCTTGAGGATTGCATTGAGCTGTGCGTGATCAAC
>JAUNQZ010000062.1 GCA_030535915.1 bacterium | reverse complement strand
GCTGCGGGGTCTGGGGCAGCGCCCCAAAAAACTTTTAAAAAAAGATTATTGACTACGAATTATTTTTTCAATCGGGGTGTTTTTGCAAAAAGGCATTGACAATGTGGAGGGGTTTTGGTATTTTATGGGGCTGATTTGTGAATCATTTGATTTGCGAACAAGGAAAGGAGGTGAGCAAAGAATGATCCAGGTCCGTCTCAAAAAAGGCGAATCCGTGGAACGCGGTCTGAAGCGTTTGAAGAAGATTCTCGATAAGGAGGGTCTTTTGAAGCAGCTTCGTAATACCCGTTACTACGAAAAGCCTTGCGAAAAGGCGCGTCGTAAATCCGCGCGTGCTCGCATCCGTGCCCGTTCTCGTACGGCGATGTCGCAGTTCTAATCGACACTCGATGAGAAACTCGATAGTGACAAGAAAAAGGTCCGCTTCTCGCGGGCCTTTTTCATTTTTTACCTTCTTTCCCTATAATATATGTATTAAAACTATTGTCAACACTTCTCCTTTTTGGTATACTATACTATACGATTATAAAAAACATCTTGTTTGAGGTTTTTAAAGCAATGAAAAATACAAGTGCAAAAGCAGATTTTGCAGCTCTTTTAGCCGAAGGTGGTTTGAATTATCGCCGCGGTTTTAATCCTGGTGAAGCCGTTACCGCGCGTGTCCTTTCGACCAAAGGTCAATATGTTATCATTGATGTGGGTGCGAAGGATGAAGGGATCGTTCCCAAAGAAGAATTTATTCTCGAGGATGGCACGCTTCGTGCAGAAGAGGGTGAATCCATCAAAGTATGGTTCGTCGCAATGCGTCAAGGCAATATGACCTTTACTGCTCGCAACAAAGCAGCAGGCAAGGGAAGTGAAGTGCTTGCCACCGCTTTTGCCGCAGGCACGCCGATTGATGGTCTTGTCAAGCGTGAAATTAAAGGTGGCTTTGAAGTTGAAGTCGCCGGCGTGCGTGGGTTTTGCCCCACTTCGCAGATGGACCTTTTCCGTAATGGCCATCCAAGCAGTTTTGTTGGGACGACGCAGACCTTCCTCATTACCGAATATGGTGAAGATGACCGAGGCATGAACCTCCTCGTTTCTCGCCGTTCACTTTTGGAGCGTGAACGCAAGACGATGCGTACGGCGCTCTTTGCAGAATTGGCCGAAGGACAAATCCGCGAAGGGACGGTCACGCGTTTGATGGACTTCGGTGTTTTCGTTGACCTCGGCGGCGCGGAAGGTCTTGTGCCGATGCGTGAACTCTCTTGGGACCGCGCCGTAAAGGCTGCCGATCTTGTTAAGGTCGGTGATAAAGTTGAAGTGCTCGTACAACATTTTGATGTTGTTACCGAGCGCATCTCGCTCTCTTTGCGTGCAATGCATCAAAATCCTTGGGATGCCTTTGCCGCTCAGTATCGTGAAGGCGACACCCTGCAAGCAAAGATTGTTCGCATCATGACCTTTGGAGCTTTTGCACAATTGGCGCCTGGTGTTGATGGGTTGCTTACGAATGGTCGTCTTTCCCTCTTGGCCAAGGGTCGTCGCATTGCTTCTGCACACGAAGTGGTTGACGTCGACCAAGTGCTTGAAGTAAAGATTGATAGCCTTGATGTCGACCAGCACAAGATTGCGTTAAGCCCAGTTGTGGTTGTGGAAGCCCCTACCCCAGCGCCCGTGGCAGAACAAGACCCTGATGAAGACCCGCAAACATGGATGCGTGAAAATCGTGCAAAGAATGCCGCGATGAAGTACAATCCTTTTGCAGGACTCTCGCTCTAACCCAAGCGTCCTGCAGGTGATGGAGCGCCTGTCGTTACCCTCACCTGCAAAGAAGCATGTTTTTTAACACATTGCTTTTCTTGTCGTGTTGAATGTTACAACTTGATTGATTTTTTTTAATCGGTGCTTACAATGCAAAAACCTGTCAATCTCTACTACACGCCGCAAGGTCTCACGGCTTTGCGGTATCGTCGTTGTGACGGGTCAATCGTTGAACGCATCGTTTCGCGTCCCTCCGCACTTCTTCTTGAAGCCGCCGATGCTATGGCCGCCGTTGAAGCAAACGTTTTAAGCACTGCACAAGCGGTGATGTTTAATGCCTTCCGTGCGATACCGCTTATGCCAGAAGGAGATTGGAAACTTGCTGCGGAGGCTGATGCGTCACCCCTTTTCCGTGAAACTTTCCAGCATTTACTGACCTTTTTGCGTCAGCCTAGAGAATGCCGTTGGTGTGTTCGCGGAGAGCCTCACACCTTCCTCCAATTTGGCTACCAAGCAATGGATGGAAGTTACCTTATGGGAGCTTTTGTATTGCCGTGCGGGAAGCCTTCTGTGCTGACCTTCCGTGCGGAAGACCTCCTTCAAGCCTTACCTCCGGCACAAGCATTTGCAACAATGACGGTCGTATCCGCTTCCGATGGAGCAACACAACAAACCGATGTCAATATGGGTTGGGATACGCGTATTCGCTTACCCATCAATGATAATGGTGCTGCTCTCGTAAAACTTATTCCCAATCTCACAGAGGAGGCAACACGATGAACCCAAAGCCACCTCGTCAGATTGGAATCCTCGGGGGGTCGTTTGATCCCGTGCATAAAGGTCACCTCGCACTTGCAGAGGCTGCACGCGAACAATTTAATCTTGATGAAGTCCGTTTGATGCCTTGTGCTCAGCAGGCACTCAAGGTTCATCACCCGACCCCTGCAGAAGATCGCTGTGCCCTTCTCCGTTTAGCGATTGCAACTCACCCTAAACTGACCCTTGATTGTCGCGAAGTTTTTCGTTCGGGTAAAACCTATACCTACGACACGCTTTTAGAACTTCGTCGCGAGGATCCCGATGCACATTATTGGTTTATTTGTGGCATGGATTCCGTTTGTCAATTTGACCAATGGTATCGTGCGGCAGATTTAATCGAAATGTGCTCCTTTATCGTTTTTGATCGACCCGGCGTGGAAGTGCCAGAAAAGCCCTTTCATCCTGCGTTGCTCAACCATCGTCTCTCGGGGCCTTACTTGGACATCTCGAGTAGTGACATCCGAGCGCGCCTTGCTGCAGGCGCTCCCGTCGAGGATAAGATTGGAACTTTAGAAGCCCGCTACATCAAGGAACACAAACTTTACATAACAAAGGAAGAACAGTAATATGACACAGTCCCCTGAAGTCCTTGCGACCCTCATCGCTCAAGCACTCTATGACAAGCAAGCAGAAGACATTCGCATTCTTGATGTGCGAGGTGTTTCGACCGTAACCGATTATTGCGTTGTAGCCTCCGGCACCTCTGCGCCCCATTTGAAGGCTTTGCAAAAGGCCGCTCAAACAGCATTAAAGGAAAATCAAGATTCGGCGTTTCGCTCGTCTGGTGATGCTGATAGCGGTTGGGTTTTATTGGATGCATTCAATGTCGTCGCACACATCTTCGCACCCGAAGCGCGCGACTATTATGACATTGAATCATTGTGGCAGGGAGCTAAAGAACTCCCCTTCGCCCCCACCCTTTAATTCATTCAAAAATAGAAACAAAACATATGGCAACAAAAACACTCCCTTGTTCAGAAGCGCAATTACATGAGATTATTGCAAACTATCCAACCCCTTTTCACCTCTATGATGAAAAGGCTATTCGTGCGAATGCGCGTCGTTTAAAGAAAGCCTTTGCATGGAATGAAGGCTTCCGCAATTTCTTCGCAGTGAAAGCTGCACCCAATCCTTACCTCATGCGTATTTTGCAGGAAGAAGGCTTCGGTGCAGATTGCTCGTCACTGCCGGAATTGTTACTCTCTGAAAAGGTTGGTATTGAAGGTGAAGGAATTATGTTCACCTCTAATGATACTCCCGCAGAAGAATTCGTCAAAGCTGTTGAAATGGGCGCCAATGTCAATCTCGATGACATCTCCCACATTGACTTCCTCGAAAAAAGCTGCGGGAAGTTGCCTGAACTTGTTTGCTTCCGCTATAATCCTGGTCCGCTTAAAGGCGGTAATGCCATTATCGGCAAGCCTGAAGAAGCTAAGTATGGCTTCACGCGTGAACAGCTCTTCGAAGGTTATGCTACGTTGAAGGCGAAGGGTGTGAAGCGTTTTGGCTTGCACACCATGGTCGCCTCCAATGAACTCAATCCGCAGTACTTCATCGATACCGCAAAGCTTCTCTTTGATTTGCTCGTTGAGATTAAGGAAAAGGTCGGCATCACGGTTGAATTTGTCAACTTGGGCGGCGGCATTGGCATTCCTTATCGTCCCGAACAAGACGGCGTTGATTTAGAAGCTGTGGGTGAAGGTATCCGTGTGGCTTACGAAGAGCAAATTCTCGGTAATGGCTTGCCGCCGATGAAGATTTATCTTGAATGCGGTCGTTGCATCACAGGTCCCTATGGTTATCTCGTGAGCACGGTTCGCCACCTCAAGCATACTTATCGTGATTATGTCGGTATGGATGCTTGTATGGCAAACTTGATGCGTCCGGCACTTTACGGTTCTTATCATCACATCACCGTGGTTGGCAAGACCGATAAGCCGTTGGATCACGTCTACGATGTCACAGGTTCACTCTGTGAAAACAATGATAAGTTTGCCATTGCCCGTGAATTGCCTGAAATCGTTCCGGGGGACATTCTTGTTTTCCACGATGCAGGTGCACATGGCCATGCAATGGGCTTTAACTACAACGGCAAGTTGCGTTCTGCGGAATTGCTCTTGCGTGAAGATGGCTCCGTCGTTGAGATTCGTCGTGCAGAAACCATTGACGATCTCTTCGCAACACTTGACTTCAACGGTTTGGAAACTTTTAAGTAAGACGAGGTGCTTATGTCGCTCCTTTACACAGTTCGTACATCCCTTAAACGTCTCCTCATGCTCGCCCTTCTCTGTGCGAGCGGAGGACTCTTTGCTGAAACCATCGCGTGGATTGTCGCTCATGATGTTGCACTCGATGTAGAGGTAGCGACAAAGACTCTCGCCGACCAAACGGGCGCAACGGTTGTCCCCGTTTTGTTACCCTCCAAGTATCTTTGTGCGTGGGCTCGCACACCCAAGTTGGAGAGTCCTCCTGAGGTCGCAAACCAAGAAGAAGCCGAAGCCTTAAACAAAGCTTTGCGTGCGGATCACATGATTGTGACCCCCTCCCTCAATGAACCCGAGGGATACACCTTTCTTGGATTAACAGCGCTTGCAAAAGTGCGTCAGCAAAATCTTAAACACGACATTCTCCTCGCCCCTGTTCAAGAGCCCGTTTATCAAATGCGTGGTCTTTGTGATAATGGCTACATCCAAGCCATGGCTCGCCTTTCAATTGGGGCGAAGACGAACTTTGTTGCATTGCCTAAAGTATGGCAACAAGTTTATACCGACGACACATTCTACTACGACCGCGTTCCCAAAAATCGACAAGTTGAAGCCTATATCTTCGCTACAGCAATCGCGATGAAGATGCAAGATAAGGACTTCACCCCTCAATTACTCAAAGATGTCCACGAAGAAAACGCAACGCACTTGATTGAATCTATTCAAGCAGGCCTTAAGCTTACCGAGAATGTGCTCTACGCAGCCAAGTATCTTCCTCGAAAAGCCTTTAATCTCCGTACCGCAAATGCATTTGAGGCGGTGCTCTATGATGGCGACTTTGAGCATGCGATTGGTGATTGGCTCATCCGTTTTGCGGAAGCGGATGGTCGTACATTGACGCTTTATTATACCACGGATACAACATTGGATACCGGCGTTCCCGTTCTCTTTCGTACGACCAACCCCGCAACAAAAGCCTCAAATGTTACGCTTTACACGCGTCCAGCATTTCTTGATGACAGTGCCATTACAGAACTCTCCTACTTGCCAAACATTCTTGATATGGATGGCGGCAAGGAAGAATGGCTTCCCTTCCAACTCGCCGTGTCTGAATGGGTCGCGCAGTATCCGTTGAAGCCCGTTTATAATGGCAAATTACCAACAGACACAACCGCGGCTATGTTTGCCTCTATGCTCTACTTAAAATGGACGGGTGCAGCGGTAATGCCTGTGAATTGTCCCCAAGACATCTCTGCGGCCATTAGCGTTGGCCTTGAAGTGATGCTTAAGTTGCGTCTGCAACGCTCTGATATCAATGCTGTATTTTGTCGTCCCTCGGGGAAAAATCGCTACACCTTCTCGTTGTGGCGTCGCCCCTCTGATGACGTCGAAATCAATCTTGACTCTGAAAAAGGTCGTACCGCGGTCTCTACACGCACCCTTCACTTCGAGCCTGGCAACTTCTGGGCTTCTCAACCTGTTGAAGTTGAAGGCCCGACAACCCTTTATTGGTCTATCCCAATGAAAAATTTCCCGGGACAAAATACAGGCATACGCCTCGTCCCTTAATCGTTTTATTGTTGTCCTAAGAGAGAGAGGATTACATCATGTTTGCTATTACTGCGAAAGAACAGCTTTCGGCAGATGTTTATTCTATGTGGATTCACGCTCCACTCATTGCTGAAGAACGCCAAGCAGGACAATTCATTATCCTTCAAATTGACAATGAATTTGGCGAACGCGTTCCGCTTACCATTGCCGATGCTAACCGTGAAACTGGAGATGTGCGTATTATCTTCCAAGCTGTTGGGGCATCGACCAAACGTTTAGCGCAGATGAGCATTGGCGACACGCTCCCTGTTTTCCTTGGTCCTTTAGGTCGTCCAACCGAAATTAAAAAACATGAAGGAATCGTTGTTTGTGTTGGCGGAGGCATCGGCGTGGCGCCATTGCATCCCATCGCACAAGCCATGAAACAAGCAGGCAATAAAGTCATCGTCATTATGGGTGCTCGTAACAAAGATTTACTCATTCTTGAAGATGAAATGCGTGCGATTGCAGATGAACTGATTATTTGCACGGATGATGGTTCTGTAGGGCGTAAAGGGCTCGTAACCGAACCGCTCAAAGAAGTGTGCGAGCGTGGGAATATCTCCGAGTGCGTCACCATTGGTCCTCCCGTGATGATGAAATTCTGTGCGCTCACAACCCTCCCCTATCAAATCCCAACCGTGGCCTCGCTCAACTCCATTATGATTGATGGCACAGGCATGTGTGGAGGATGTCGCGTTCTTGTAGGCGGTAAAATAAAATTTGTTTGCGTGGATGGCCCTGAATTTGATGCACACCAAGTTGATTTTGACAATTTGATGAAGCGCAATCGCTCCTTTATCCCACGTGAACGCGAAGATCATTGCAATCTGCTTCGCATGGCTGACGAAAAAGCCTCTGAACAAAATTAAATGGAGGGCACATCAATGTTCATTTCTCGAGAAGAACTTGATTCCGAAGCTCAAACGTTATGGACTTCAATCAAAAACAAAGCCCTTACACCAAAAGAACGTATTGCCATTGACCAGCAACCGATGCCTGTGCAAGAGCCGTCCATTCGTGCACGTAATATGCAAGAGGTTGCGATGGGCTACACCGAAACGCAAGCACGCGTTGAAGCGAGTCGTTGCCTTCAGTGTAAAAACGCGCCGTGTATGAAGGATTGTCCAGTATCAATCAATATTCCGGCATTCATTCATGAAATCGCAAAAGGCAACTATGCCGATGCATTAGGAATTATCCGTCAAAGCAGTATTTTGCCTGCTATTTGTGGCCGCGTTTGTCCGCAAGAAAGTCAATGCCAAAAGCATTGTACAATGGGCGCGATTCGGAAGGATATCAATCAAGGAATCGCCATTGGCCGTCTTGAGCGTTTCGTTGCAGATTGGCAACGCGCCAATGAAGCAAGTGCCCCTATTGACAACACGGTAAAACCTGCAACCGGTAAGAAAGTCGCCGTTGTGGGATCTGGTCCCTCGGGTATTACAGTCGCTGCCGATGTTCGTCGTGAAGGGCATGATGTCACCCTTTTCGAAGCATTCCAAAAGCCCGGTGGCGTTTTGGTTTATGGCATCCCTGAATTCCGTTTGCCAAAAGCGATCGTTGACAAAGAAGTTGAAGGTCTCAAAAAAATGGGCGTACATGTCGTCCCAAACTTTGTTGTTGGACGCACACGCAAACTTCGAGACTTGATGGATAAAGATGGCTTTGACGCGGTCTATATTGGCTCTGGCGCAGGATTGCCGCGCTTTATGGGGATTCCTGGCGAGGAGCTTGTAGGGGTTTTCTCCGCAAATGAATACCTCACCCGTGCCAATTTAATGAAGGCTTATGATAATGCACATGCTGCAACACCGTACTATCCCGCGAAACGCGTTGCTGTTTTAGGCGGTGGCAATGTTGCGATGGATGCTGCGCGTATGGCCTTCCGTCTTGGCGCTGAAGAAGTTTATCTCGTCTATCGTCGCGGTCGTAACGAAATGCCCGCGCGTGCAGAAGAAGTTGAACACGCCGAAGAAGAGGGTGTTAATTTCCAATTCCTCTGTAACATTGAGCGTGTTATTGGCGATGAAAATGGCGTTGTAACCGCGATTGAATGTCTCCGCTATGAACTTGGAGAACCCGATGCGTCGGGGCGTCGTAGCCCTGTACCCATTGAGGGAAGCGCCTTTACACTTCCGATGGATGCCGTCATTATCGCCATCGGTAATGCATCAAATCCTTTAATCCCGCAAACAACGACTGGACTTGAAATTAATCGTCGTGGGAATATTGTTGTCAACCCAGAAACACAAGAGACCTCTATTCCTGGTGTTTTTGCTGGAGGAGACATCGTTCTTGGTGCAGCGACCGTTATCCTTGCAATGGGAGAAGGTCGCCGTGCGGCAAAAGGCATTAATGCCTATCTCGCGCAAAAATAATTTCATCAAGACTTCCATTCAATGCTTAGAATGGAAGTCTTAAGAAAACACTATAGTTTTGACCTAAGCCATGAAAAAAAGTGTTATCGCTTCGTTTCTTGCCTTATCAATGCCTCTTATTGCAACAGCAGCAGAGGTGCCACTCCTTGTTGATAATCCCTCTTCATTAAACATTAACTATGATTGGGGGCTTGATCTTCGCATCCGAGCTGTTGGAACGAATAATCTTCCTCAACCCGATCATCGAGAAGAACCGCGGGTAGAATATCTTCGCATTCGTTCAAAACTTTGGGGAAAACTCGAAAACGATAATATTGAAGCCTATCTTCGAATCGGCAATGAGCCCTTTTACTTCCGTACACCAAGTGCGCTCAAAGGCATGCGTCGTTTCCCAGATGTTCTCTTTATTGATAATGTCTACCTTAACTTTAAAAATCTTTTTAATGATTTTGTTGATGTAAAAATAGGCCGACAGGATATTTGGGATTTAGGCAGTGAACGCATCATGCTCGATGGCACATCTGGTGATGGTTCGAGGTCGTTCTATTACGATGCCATTCGTGCAACGTTTAAATTTGAAAATCAACGTACGCTTGACCTCCTTGGCATCTATAACACGAATCACGACTGGATGCCCTCTCTCGGCAATGATCACCCCTCACCAAAACCGGCAAACTCCTATGATTTTAATACAAATGGAGTGGTACAGGATGAATGGGCAATCGCGCTCTACTGGAAAGATCGTTCTTGCGATGAATTGCCTTGGGATGTGTATTACTTTTTTAAAGGGGAACAACGCGGAAGTCGCTATGCTCATAGCTTTATTAATGAAGATCGCAATCACTTCTATACCCAAACCTTTGGCCTTAGGCTTCAACCTCAACTCACCGAAACAATTAAAAGCGATTTAGAGCTCGCCCTTCAATGGGGAGATGAAAATCTCTTTGCTGGAATGGCTTATGGAGCGTTACATTGGAAACCCTGGTCAAGCAACGAAAATCACTTTGAACCTCAATTGAGCGTTGCCTGCCTCTACTACTCTGGAGATACCGATGGACCTCGTGGAAATC
>JAUNQZ010000061.1 GCA_030535915.1 bacterium | reverse complement strand
CAGCACGCGTTAAGATGAGATCTGAGATGTCAAAAGGCTCTGCATTCGCTGCGATAGAGGTTATGGTTGTTACATCCTCCATGGTAACAGCGGTTCGTTTTCCAAGATAGGTCCGGAGTTTTTCAAGTTCGGACATCATGGTTCGAATACTAATTCCTACACGACCGATAAAAAGTTCTTTTACGGGTTGAGGCATTGTAAGCCCGAGGGAGGGGAGAAGTTCGTTGAGACGCTCAATGCCAACACGTAGAGTGTCGTAAGAGCGAATCTCTTCTCCGCAAGATTTAATCGTTGCATTTTTTGCAAGCCACTTATAAAAAGAGGTGGTCCCAAGGCATTTTTCGGCGGTGATGATAAGGTGGTGACCCTCCGGTAGGGGATGCGCTGGAAGAAAGTTTGTAAACCATTCCTTGGCGACACTATTTTCTGCGCCACGAATTTTTGATCCGGGGAGAAAGTTCGCGTCACGTAACCAAACAACCTTACCACCACCAAAGAAGCTCTCGGTGTAGAGCGCTTCTTCAAGTTTATTGAGCGCTTCTAGGACTGCATCGCCTTTATCGCATGAGCCTTCGATGATTTCAAGACCAAAATCGCGTTCTGTTGGAGGGACGTGTTGATCGATAACGCTTTTGGCGCCCTCGGTTCTCAAATAGTCTTCAACTCCAACAAAAAGATAAATCATAGTTGATTGAATGATGAATTACGAATTTACTTGCTTAGCTCGAGTTAGGAATGGGGAATGAGGAATTGGCTTTTTTAATTTGATGATGGATTAGAGGATTTTCATTCGGGGTAAATCTTGGAGGTCGATGGAGCCCATGAGTTTACCTTCGTCATCAACAACGGGGAGGTCGTCAATCTTGTGATTTTCAAAGACGTTGAGCACTTCAACGGCGAGTGCTCCAATGCCAACAGAGATGGGATTTTTGACCATCACATCGGTGATGGCGCGCTCCATTGCGGTTTCGGGAGCGGTAGATAATAAACGACGCAAGTCGCCATCGGTAAAGACACCGATGAGTTTGCCATTGTCATCTACCACGCATGCACAACCGGATTTTGCCGAGGTCATAGCGACAACGGCTTCTTTGACAGTTTCTGTTGCGTGGAGCGTGACGAGGCGATCGCCTGAGCGCATAATGTCTTTCACGCGGAAGAGGAGGGCTCGGCCGATGGCTCCTGCGGGATGGAAGAGGGCAAAGTTTTCTTTTTTGAAGCCGCGGGCTTCAAGGAGGACCATGGCTAAGGCGTCACCTAAGGCTAAGGTTGCCGTCGTAGACGTTGTTGGTGCCATATTAAAAGGGCACGCTTCGCGACCGCAGTCAATGAAGTAGACCCAGTCGCTATTTTTTGCGAGGGAGGAATCCATTTTGCCGGTCATGCCGACGACTTTTACGCCGATGCGGCGGAGGGAGGGGATGAGGCGGATGACTTCATCGGATTCGCCGGAGTAGCTGATGGCGAGGACAATATCGATGGGTGTGACCATGCCGAGATCGCCGTGCATGGCTTGGACGGGGTTGAGCAGCATGGAGGTTGTGCCGGTGCTAGCCATTGTGGCTGCAATTTTTTCGCCGATGTGAATATTTTTGCCGACGCCGGTGACAACGACTTTGCCGCCACGCTCGAGTGTGGAGACCATGGCATCGACGATGTTGCAGAAGGTTTCATCGATGGCTTGGTTTGTTTTTTGCAATCCTGCGATTTCGGTGTCGATGACTTCGTGTGCACGAGCGAGCATTTCAGCGTGTGTCATGGGGAAATCCTTTTTAAAGATACGATGATGAAGAAATGTTTAGTTCAGTTGTTTCATACGTTTGAGGAGTTCTGTTGCGTTATCGCTGGATGTGATGGCGCTGGAGAGAAGTTCAAGACGTAGGATAAAATTGTCGGAGATGACGTGTTCGATTTTGCAGGCGAGTTCGGAGGCTTCTTCTGTTTTCATTTGGAGGATGTCTTCTAAGAAGTTGGAGAGCACGTGGTGTCGCCGGAGGATGCGTTTGGCGGTGTGTTCGCCGAGGGGAGTGAGGGTGACGGGATAGTTGGTGTCGTAGTGGATGTAACCATTACGGTGGAGGACGCCGAGTGCGTTGGTGACGGAGGGCATTTTGACGTTGAGGCGTTTGGCGATGGTGCTGGTGTGTGCGTGGCCGTGGGGATCTTCGTCGATTAACATCTTAATGGTCTCGAGGTAGTCCTCGAGACTGGCTGTGAGGGGGGAGGGTTGTTGTGGCGTCAATGTGGCGTGCGTGGCGTCCATAGTGTTTGTTATCCTTTTTGCATTCATACATTAAGTATAGCATAAATAGGCGAGGGTGTGGCTTAAAAATTTTTGTTTTTTAAAAAAGGGTGTGTTGTGGTGTCGCGTTTTTAAAAAAAAGGAATAAAACGATAGGCAATGGCGGAGGCTTTTGGTATAATTACGAATTACGAATTACGATTTGTGAATGACGAATTGTGAGAAGTGTCGCGGAAGCGGTTTTTTGAATAGAAGGAGTCCCAATGATACGTAAGCAGTTGTTGTTATTGAGCCTGTTGAGTACGACGTTGCTCTGGGCGGAGACGCAGATTCCGTTGATGAAGGCGTCGGAGCGTTTAACGCGTGAGAAGGTGGAGGAGGTCCGTCAGTCGATGGATGCGGCGTTGCTTGAGAATGCGCATGCGGTGACGTTTGCTGAGAAGATGTATGTGGAGTATCAGCCGGATGGGCGCAGTGAGATGTGGGCGGATATTTGGGCGTTGATTTTAACGGAGCAAGGCGCGAAGGAGTGGGATAGCGTGCCGATGTCGTATCGTGAGGGTGATTCGTATAATGAATTTCACGAGGCGACGATTTATCGTGCAGATGGTACGGTGGAGACGCTTGACTTGGAGAAGCATGTGACAACGGTCACGTCGAATCGTAGCAATGCTGAAAATATTTATGACCAGTCCATGAAGAGCAAAACGCTCACCTTCCCGGCGGTGCATGTGGGCGATGTGATTCATTTAACGCTTGCTTATCAAACGATTAAGCCTCGGATTGATGCGACCTTTTCGGATATGAGCATCTTTGAAAGTACCTCTGGGCCAACGATTTACTCGGAGTACGTTGTGCTTGAACCGGAGGAGCTCCCTTTGAAGAGTGTTCACTTGTTAAAGGAAGTGCCGGGAACGGTGAAGGCGTCGGTGGAGAATTTGGCCAATGGCAAACGCCGTTATTCTTGGGTGGCGCAAAATGTTCCGCAAGTTTTTGCAGAACCTGATATGCCCGAGGAGTATACGCAATTGCAGCGGGTGATGGTTTCGACGTTTGGGTCTTGGCACGAAGTGTCAAAGTGGTATTGGGATCTTTGCACTGGTCACATGAAGATGACGCCCGCGATTCGTGAAAAGACAAAAGAACTGATTGCGAATGCGAAAACGCCCCATGAAAAGTTAGAGGCTTTGCATGGTTTTGTTGCACAAGAAATTCGTTACATGGGTATCATTGCAGAAGATAAAGCGCCGGGTTATGCGCCGCATGATATCGGCATGACCTTTGATAATCGCTATGGCGTGTGCCGTGATAAGGGTGTATTGCTGGTGGCGATGTTGCGTGAAGCGGGTTTTAATGCCTTTCCGGTGTTGATTAGTGCGGGTACGCAGTTGGCAAAGGAAGTGCCGCTCGCGTATTTCAATCACGCCATTGTGAGTGTGGATTTCGGTACGCCAGGAAATCCCGATTATTATTTGGTGGATCCGACCGATGCAACGTCGCGTGCAGAATTGCCCGCTTATCTCAGCAATTGTACGTACTTGGTTTGTCGCCCAGAGGGTGAGACCTTGCTCGTTACAAAGGTGCCTACCGCTGAAGAAAACTTGATGGCGATTACAACGGATGCAGAAATTGATGCTGCTGGCACATTGGTTATCTCGGCAAATATTGATTTCGGCGGTGTAAACGACACCTTTTATCGCTCGGCATTCGTTCGTGCAACTCCAGATCGCCTTCGCCAGACCTTTGATGGTGTTTTGAAGTCTGCAATTCCTGGTGCAGAAATCGAAAGTCTTGAATTCTCTCCCAAAAATCCTGCAGACATCTCTCAACCCTTGCAAATGAAGCTTCGCACACGCGTGCCGGGCTTTGCAGTTGTGGATAAGGCGGGTCATGCTGTTATTTCCTTGCCCTTCCTCTCTCGTTCGTTGGGTGCGGTGAATTTTGTGTTGAATAGCGTAACCTTGCCAAAGCGTGAATTTGATCTTGAAATTACCTCAACATGTGCGATTAAGGAAGTCTTAACGTTGCGTGGCATGCATCGCTTAGGAAAGCCTGCGATGTTGCCTCAAAATACAATTGAAAAGGCAAACGATGGCG
The DNA here is from genome assembly GCA_030535915.1 of bacterium. Lineage (GTDB taxonomy): Bacteria > Verrucomicrobiota > Kiritimatiellia > RFP12 > DVOR01 > Spyradenecus. The sequence goes on along the minus strand of JAUNQZ010000061.1, from coordinate 5,483 downwards.
CCGCTTATGCGTTGACGGTGCAGCAAGTTGCGGATGATACCTATGTCTTTACGCGTGAAATGGCACTCTCAAAGCGTTCTTACACGCCCGACGATTACCTCGCTTTGCGTCGTTTAATCAAGACCATCGCTCACGCCGAGGCGCTCTGCCCACTCTTTGTTCGCCAAAATGAACAAGATGCCGATGTGATGATTCAAAAGAGCGTATTAGATGTGAAGCTTTTTGAGGATCCGTGCAAGGTCAATACCCATGTGCGCAGTGAAAAGCGCGTGATGTCGTATCAAGGTAAGCGCGCCATCGCTGAAGAAAAATTGTATTATACCCCCGCCTACGAAACCTTGAAATTGCGCGTTGCAGAAGTCCAAACGGTAACGGGTGATATCTTGGCCGTTTCGGAAAAAGAAAAGAACTTGTTGGATGTCACAGGCGCTGCAACTGCACCGCGTTATGACTTCGAGAAGGAACTCGTCATTTCGCTTCCCGCGGTTGATGTGGGCGCCGTGACAACGCTTGATTATGCGATCACAAGCCAACGCGCACTTCCCGCAACGGGTCGTAAAACCTTTGGTAGTCGCTATCCGATCGAACACGAAGTTTTCTCATTGACGGTGCCGATGGACAAGGCGGATGAATTAATCATTAAGGAAATGAACTTCAACGGCGTCAACATCACCAAAACCATCACCGAGGTGGACGCCAATCTCGATGGTCAAAACGATCATTATTGCTACACGTGGGAAGCGAAGAACTTACCCGCGATTCGTGGGGAAAGCAATACGCCCTCGGCATACTTCTTTAATCCGACCATTACGTACGCATGGAAAGACGCAAATCCTGCGGTTACGCTTCCGGGTGTGATTGAAACGATTGATGCCGCACTCGCGGAAGCACAAAAGAGTAGCGTCATTCAAGCTCTCGCATGTGAGATTGACGCTTCTGTTGAAGACATGGCATGTGATGCAGCGCGTGAAGAGGCGCTCTTACAAGCCGTGGTCACAATGATTTCAAAGAAGGTTCGCGTCGCTGGTGTCGCATGGCATCGTTGCGTCAACAGCCTCATTACAACGCCTGAAACGGTGTATACGGAAGGCTACGGCAACCGTATGGATGTGCTCGTGTTGCAGATGGCGGTGTTGCGTGCATTAGACATTGAATGCGACATTGCGTTTGCCTGTGACTTCTCGGATGAAGCTTTGGCTACGCCACATGGCCAACATTATCTCTTAAACGAAGTTCCACGTTGGTCGGTCTGGACGCAGGCTTATATTCGTCTTGCAGATGGCCGCTTGATGGGCGATGAAGATGAATTTGATGCCATCGGCGTTGCGCTTGTGGAAGATCGTAAACTCTTCACCCGCGAGGGCGAGGTGGCCTTTGTTCAGCGCGAAGATCTCAAGGGTCGCGCGTACGAAACCGTGACTTATGTGATTGATGAAAAAGGAACTGCCGTCATCACGCAAGAATCGAAGATTACCGGCCTTACCGCAGGTCTTCTTCGCCGTACAAAGCGTGACTATACGCCGGAAACTTATCGCCGTGCAATGCTGGCGAATGCCGATGCGCTTGTGCCGGGTTCAACGCCGCACAGTTTGTATCAAATCAGCGATACTTATCCGGTCGTGACGCGTCAATCGGTTGAAGCAACGCAGTACGCAAATGTTCAGGATCATCTCATGTCGATCCCGCTTCGTAATTTCATCGGCGCGGTATATGCAATGCGCGGTGTGGAACGCAAAAATCCCATTTGGCAAGATGGCGCACACCCGCGGAAGAAAGTGTTGGAATTCTGGTTGCCAAAGGGCGCAACGATACTTTCTGCGCCGGAACCGTTCACGATGGCATTGCCAGGTGGCGGCCATGTGACGTTGGATCGAAAGGTCTTTGCGTCTGATAATGGGTTGACGCGTATCACGTATACCTTGACCGCAGAGGCAAAAGACGCAATTCTTGAAAGTTGGTACTATCCGACATTAATCGAATTTGACCGTCGTCTCTCGGCGCCCTCAATGTCAACCTTAAATATCCGCCTCAAAAAGTAAACGCGATGCAAACGATTCTTGCGATTGAGAGTTCTTGTGACGAAACCGCCGCTGCCGTTGTGCGCGGCGGGAATGAAGTGCTCTCTTCTGTGATTTATTCGCAAGTGCCGTTGCATCAACCTTACGGAGGCGTCGTTCCAGAAATCGCCTCGCGTTCGCACATTGAGAAGATTCGTTCCATCGTGGAGCAAGCGCTTGCGGAGGCCTTTCCGGGCGAGGCCGACCCGTGGTCGCGCATTGATGCCATTGCCGCAACGCGAGGACCTGGACTTGCGGCATCGTTACTCGTTGGATGGAGCGCTGCAAAAGGCCTCGCGCTTGCTGCGGGTAAACCTTTGCTTCCCATCCATCATATTCATGCGCATTTGCATTCGGTCTATCTTGACCAACCGCTTCCGCCACAACCCGATGACTATCCGCAACTCGCCCTCGCAGTAAGCGGCGGTCATACATGTATCCTTGCGGCGAAGCAACCGCATGCGTGGAAATTGCTCGGCCAAACCATTGATGATGCAGCGGGAGAAGCATTGGATAAGGCCGCGAAACTTTTAAATCTCGGTTATCCCGGTGGCCCCGTTATCGATAAACGCGCAAAAGTTATTCCTGTGGCACAACGCAAGACGATTCCTTTTCCGCAAGGTCGCTTAACGGAGGACCATCCTTTGCCTCCGGGCTTGAGCGCAGATTTGTGTTTGAGTTTCAGCGGTTTGAAAACATCGCTCTTGACCTATGTCCAAAAACATCCACCGCAAAACGATGCCGACATTGATCAAATCTGTGCTTGCTATCAAGAAGCGGTCGTGGATGCCCTCGTCAAACGTTTAGACAAAGCCCTCCAACGCAACACCTATAAAACACTCGCCGTTGGCGGAGGCGTTTCGTTGAATAGCCGTCTGCGTGAACGACTTGCAACGCTCGCACAAAAACATCAGGTCAAACTTCTCCTCGCGTCACCCAAATATTGTGGCGATAACGCCGCAATGATTGCCGGACTTGCCGCCGTTGGAGGCGCACACGCATGCGAAAATGCCCTCGCCCTTGATATCGACCCCTCAATGGAACTTTAACTAAAACTTGTAATTTTTCGCAAAATAAGGTATCTTATAGAGCGACTTAAAGGTCGAAAGATCGACATGATGCTTCCAAAGTCGTGGGAACGCCTCATCGCCTACATCGATAATAACACGACAACAGTTAGGACATATCCTCATGGATATTTATGTTGGCAACCTTGCCTATGCCACAACCGATGACTCGCTTCGAGCAGCTTTCGCCGCTTATGGTGAAGTCGCCTCCGCCGAAGTCAAAAAAGATCGTATGTCAGGTCGCTCAAAAGGATTCGGCTTCGTTGAAATGCCCAATGTTGAAGAAGCCAACGCCGCAATCGCAGCGCTCAACGAATCCGATCTAGACGGTCGCAATATTCGCGTGAATGAATCCAATCCTCAACCGCGTGGCGAACGCCCGCCTCGTCGTGGAGGTTTTGGTGAGCGCCGTGGTGGTTTTGGAGGAGACCGTCGCGGTGGTTTTGGTGATCGTCCGCGTCGTGAAGGTGGCTTCTCTCGTGGGCCTCGCCGTGAAGGTGGTCGTGGTTTCTCCCGTGGGCCTCGCCGCGAAAATGACACACCAAGAGAATCCAAGTGGTAATCTAACCACTTTTCTTCGAAAGATAAAAAAGAGACGCACGCGTATGGTGCGTCTCTTTTATTTCACTTTCCGTGAGACCTCAAGTAGAAATGATGAAAGGCATCGCTTACACTTCCGCCATAATCCCTTGCATAAAGGCAAGACCTTCTCGAAGTGTTGCTTCTGGTAAATTGGGATTTGGTTCAAAGACACGAAGCAATTCGTCCTTTTGAAGTAACGGTAAAAGATGATGGTAATTGACGCTACCTTCACCAGGCGCACGATGATCTTCTTCCAAGCCGACCACATCGTGAATATGCACCCCAACCGTCATCGCAAAAGTAAAGGCAAGCGTATCATCCACCGGCCAATCGCCTACACGCGCCTTCCGTTCGCCATGACCAATATCATACCAAGCACCTAATGCCGGAGAAGGAAACCGTTGCTTCAAAAATGCCATTTCCGCAGGATCCGGAAACGCTTCAAATCCCGGTAAATTTTCAAACGCTAAAACAATTCCCGCCGACTCAAAATAAGGCAACACCTCATCGAGTGAAAACGAAATCGCATCCATCCAATGTTGAGCTTCCGACGAACGATACTGCCGTTCGCGTTCAACCAATTGCACATCCACTCGACCGCCCAGCGCACGAAACGCTTGAGACAACTGCGACCGATACGGCTTCGACCCAAAAAAAGCTCCAGGCTGTCGCATCTCCACGCGACCTCCATGACAAACAATCACACGCGCCCCAACCGTAACCGCAGCTTCAAGCGAACGCAAAATCGCACGCACCGCACTCGCACGCTGTTCTCCCTCGGGATCTGCCAATGAAAAAACCTCTGGCCCTAACTGCGGCATTCCCATTGGCATTGGACAAAATGCATGTAGACTTTGAATTTCTAATGCCTCATCCCGAGCCAATCGCTTCCATGCATCAATTTCATTCTCACGTGTGAAATAACCTAACTCCACACGCGAAAAACCCAACGCACGCGTTCGCTCAGCAATCGCCTCTGGCGACCACTGACGACCCGCAAAATAAGATGTAGAGAGTGCAAATTCCATATCCTCACTATATCAAAAAACACGCCCAAAAACAACGAGTTTTCCTGTCAAGGTCTAATTAAAAGTAGACACTTTTTATGGGAATCATAAGTTGAGTATTAGGGGAGATCAGAAAGAGGGGGAAATGACTTTAACGTATTGAAAAATAAGGAGAAAAGGATAAGTTTGTAAGAGGAGATGGCAAAGGTGGGTTATGCGTGGGGCTAGCCCCACGCATAACTCGAAGAAATGAGAAATCTAATTAAACTGCGTCTGTTTTAAATGCCGCACGAACGGAGGCTGGTGTTTCATAGCCAAGGTTTTGGTGTGGTCGATGATTATTATAGATGTCGATAGATCTCTTGACGGCTGCACGAGCATCTTCTATTGAGGGAAATACAAAATCTAAATAATATTCATTTTTTAATATACCATTAATTCGTTCGGCCATTGCGTTTTCGTAACAATGAAGCTCTTCGGTCATACTTGATCGCCAACCATGTGAGGCAAGATAGTCCCTGTATTTATGTGAAGCATATTGACATCCTCGATCGGAGTGTGCAATCGGGGTTATGCCTTTGGGAAGTTGTCTCATAGCCATTTTAAGGGCATTAAGAGGGCCTTCTGTTGTAAGATCTTCTGCAAGATGCCAACCTACGATATCTCGCGCATACATATCCGAAATTAATGATAAATAAGCGACAGCTTCCTTTGTCATAAGATAGGTGATATCAGAACAAAAGGCTTGATTAGGTGCTGTAATTGTTGTT
>JAUNQZ010000006.1:32563-33263 GCA_030535915.1 bacterium | reverse complement strand
GGACGGTACGCTCGAACAGTTCACCTACGGCCAACTCGCCGCCGAGGAGTAAACCCCGCGGGTTGAACCGCACGTGAAATATCACGAGGAAACCCGAAAGCCCTGGGAGCAATCCCGGGGCTTTTTTAATGAGGAAGAAACCACGAAAGAAACGGAATAGCGAAAGCCCGCAAGGATGAGGAGCATTGAGTCTATCGGACGAGCTTGTCGAGTCAGGGAGCGTTAGCGACCGTCAACACAAACAGTGGCAGTGCTGACGTGCTTCGTGGATTTTTAGAGAGCTTCAGTGGCGGTGGAGTTGACGTTTGGTGGAAAAAAGAATAAATGTTGTAGATGTGTGGCTGTGAGTGCGTTCTTTTTTCTTGTCGTGATTGAACGAATGTTTAAAAAACTCAAAAAGGAATTCGTATGAAGAAGATGACATTAATGGCAATGGTGGCGTGTTTCGCAACGTTTGTTTTTGCTCAGAAGAGTGTTGAAGCACCAACGCCTCAAGCTGTAACTTGTAAGTATTGCGGTAAGGTGAAGGCGCCGGCTCCTCAAGCAAAGGCGAAGGCTGCAAAAGCTCCTCGTGTTGTTGTTAATAGCCTGCAGTTGACAGATGCAAAGGCGCCTGCTGCTCCTAAGTGCATGAAAAAGATGGATGGTAAGGGTCCTCATGGTCGTTGCTTGAAGAAGCAGGGCAAGGGTAAGGGTTTCC
>JAUNQZ010000006.1:0-32463 GCA_030535915.1 bacterium | reverse complement strand
GTTGCATGAAGCAGTGCCCTGCTGCTACTCCTAAGTGCATGAAGAAGATGGATGGCAAGGGTCCTCATGGTCGTTGCTTGAAGAAGCAAGGCAAGGGCAAGGGTTTCCGTTGCATGAAGCAGTGCCCTGCTGCTACTCCTAAGTGCATGAAGAAGATGGATGGTAAGGGTCCTCATGGTCGTTGCTTGAAGAAGCAGGGCAAGGCTCCTCGTTTTATGAAGCAGTGCCCGCATGCTGCACCTAAGTGCATGAAGGCGAAGCGTGCTTGTAAGTGTGCGCCTGTTGCTCAGTAAGTTGACGCGTAGCATTCTTTTAGCATTTAAAAAGCCCCCGGAATCCGAGGGCTTTTTTATTTATGGATGGATTTGTCTAATGTAAAAATCCTCTATTAAGAATGTTTACGGGGCTTAAACCAGATAAAGAGAAGAAGCGCGAGCAAGAGGAAATGTTGGTAATAGAGATGGGTGATGAGTTTGAAAATGGAGAGTTCCCCTTGGGCGAGTTGAACGAGACCAGCGACAATGAGTAGTTGTGCCCCGTAAGGGATGAACCCTTGAACCACACAAGAGGTCGCATCAAGAATAGACGCAATACGACGCGGAGAGCAGCCATGCGTCTGGCTGAGTTCTTTCGCAATGGGACCCGTCATAACAATGGCGACGGTATTGTTCGCGGTGAAAAGGTTGACCAGTGCAATGAGGAGTGCGACGCAATATTCACAAGCACGGGTAGAGGCAATTCGACGACCAATCACTGTGAGAATATAAGCAATGCCACCATTAGAACGAACCAATGCCATCATGCCTCCTGCAAGGAGCGCGACCATCATTGTTTCACTCATTCCCAGTAAGCCCTCTTGCATGGCTTTAAAGAGCGTTAAGGAAGAATCAAATTGTTGACAAGTTAAACCGATGATTGCAGCAAAAAGAATGCCAAAGAAGAGGAGGGCGATAACATTGAATCGGCAAAGCGAAAGAATGAGTACGACTAAATAGGGGAGTACAAGAATGATATCCGTCAAGGTAATTGCACGGAGTTGATCAACGAGGGTGATAGAGGGAGAGAAAAAGGCATAGACAACCACCGTTGCAATCACCGCAGGAAAGGCGAAACTAAAATTGGTTACGAATTTTTCGTGCATGGGGATGCCTTGCGTTCGGGTGGCAGCGATGGTCGTATCCGAAATGATGGACATGTTGTCACCAAACATCGCACCACCAACAACTGCACTGAGCATCCATTCTGGAGAAAGATGAACCGACGCAGCGAGTTCCAATGCGAGCGGAACTAGCGTTGCAATCGTGCCACAACTTGTTCCAATAGCTAATGACACTAAACACGCAATCGAAAACATCCCAACTAAAAGAAGATGATCCGGAATCAGCGTTCGCGTGAGGATAACCGCTGAATCAATCGCGTTCATTTCCTTCGCAACGGCAGAGAAAATGCCAGCGAGGATAAAAATTAAACACATCAGCATAATATTGAGCTCTCCCATGCCTTGGGCGAAGGAATCAATCTTATCCTGCAAGGTGCGGGTACGATTCTGAAAAAGAGCCACTGCAGAGGCGACCAAAAAAGCCACCGGCATGGGAATGGCAGAGAAGTCCTTCATCAGGATTGAACAGCCTAAATAAAAGAAGAGAAAAACAAAGAATGGAATTAACGCCCATGCACGGAGAGAGGTTTGAGTAGAGGAGTTCGTCATGAATATGGATCTTTCTATTTTATAAATAAATCTATGTTGATTTTAATACTTATCCTTCCTATGAACACGTAGTATACGCTTTTTAATGTTGAATGTCAAAGAAATTAAATCCGTTAAAGCAACGAACCCTTGTTTTTGGGTGGGGTGTTTAGATGAAGAGGAAGATGAAGTTGAGGGTGTTGAAGGCTGCGTGGCAGAGGAAGGTCGGGAGGATGGAGCGGGTGCGAAGGGCGAGGAGGCCAAAGCCCCAACCAATGAAAAGAATAGGGTAGAGGTAACCATTGATGCCATGGGCAAGGGCGAAGAGGAGGGTGCTCGCGAGAAGTCCTACGCACGGGGGAAAGGCGCGCAGGAGGATGCCACGATAGAGGAGTTCTTCAGCGAGGGGGAAGAGAACGCAAATGAAGAGACCAATCGCGAAGATGAGGCCTTTGGGGGCTTCGGGAAGGAGGAGGATAAAGGAGAGATTATTTTGGACATCGGCGGGATCAAGAACGCAGTAGATTAGGTAGGTAAAGAGATAGAGGATGAGGAAGATGCCAAGGCCGATGAAACTCTTCTTAAGGGTGAGTTTTGGGAGGGTGAACCATGTTTTAAGGAGATGGGGGGTGGAGAGGAGTTTGAGAATAATGGGGAGGGCAAGGATTACGGTGGAGAAGATTAAACCGCTGAGAACGGCGGTTAAAAGGGTTGTTGGGGTGGGGGGTGTCGTTGAGGCGCTTGTTGTTGGGGGGAGGGTATTCATGTAGGCGAAGAGGAGAGAGATGCCACATGCGAGGAGGGTAAGGGAGTGTTGGATAACGGTCTTAATCATGGCTTAAGCGAGGATGTCGGTTAATGGAATGTCTTTCCAACCAGGGAGCGAGAGAAGATGTTGGAGGAGGAGTGCACAAGCATACGCATCGTAGGTTGCATCATGGGGGGCTCGATGGGGGAAGTAAGCGCTGAGTTGTGCTTGGAGGCCGAGTTGTGGAATGAGATCTTCTAGTGCGTAGGAGGAGAGGCCTGGATAGATGCGGCGTGTGAGCGGGAGTGTGTCGACCCAATGAGGATAACGGGTCATCGGAGCAAAGTGTAAGAGGAGATTTCGCTCGGTTGCACAGTTATGTGCGGTTGGAAGCGTTTGGGAGAGGGCTTGGTGGAGGGCCGGCCAGAGGGTATGGAAGGGTGGCGCTGCGAGGATGGCGGAGCGTTGTTCAAGGTGGGTGCCGGGGGCATGCTTTGAGAAGGGATGCTCTGGTGGAACGCCAATGAGCGTGTCAAAAAGAGGCGCATCGGAGAGAGGCTCTCCGATGCGGAATTGGATAGCGCCGAGTTGCCAAGGGAGACTTTTATAGCCGCGAGTGGTTCCCGTGGTTTCAAAGTCTAATGCGGTAAAGCAGACTTCTCGCGCAAGTGTGGCCTCGGTAAGTTCCATTACTTGAGGTCTTCAAGCGGGATACGCAAGAAGTAGTGGTAGTCCGATTGACCTTCGTAAATAACACCGATGGAGTCATCACCCACGGGACAGAGCGAAGAGTACCCTGCACATGCACGCGGATCATAGACGATGGAAATCGGCCATGTCTTACCACCATCGGAGGATTTGCGGAGGGTCATCGTGTCACGCTTGCCAGAGTTGGGGTTTGAGAAGTAGAGGTCGTTACCGATAGCAAGGTAAGCCGCTTGGCAGAGGTTGCCGGGCTGACGAAGGGGATCGGTTTCGAGTTTGGTCCAGGTTTCACCCAAGTCCTTGGTGATAGCGGTAATACGGGTGCGAGGACCGCCACCTTCACGGGTGTTGAAAATCAAGGAGCCGTCAGGGAGTTCGGCAACGGTGGATTCAGAACCACCCCAAGTCATCGCCTTGGACGAGGTCCATGTTTTACCATGGTCCTTGGAATAGACGAGTACACCGTGGTGTGGTGCTTTACCTTTGTGACCCCAGACTTGTGCGGGGAAGACGAGGGTGCCATCTTTCATTGCAATGCCAGCGCCAGGACCTTGGAAGAGGAGACCCCATTCCGCGGTGTCAGGATCTTGGAGGCGCTTGACATCTTCGGTAATGTTGATGGGTTTGGACCAGGTTTTGCCATTGTTGTCAGAATAGGCGAGGATGAATTGTCCGCAATCCTTTGGGTCGGCCGTTCCCTTGGAAGAAGACCAAATGGGGTGACCGCTATTGGGCGCACGAAGTGCCGCGACCCAAATACGACCATTGGAGGGATCAACGAGGATGGTGGGGTCACCGATGCCTTTACCACCAGCAAGACCTTCACAATCCATTGCGGTACGAATTGGCGACCAAGTGGTGCCCTTGTCCTTCGAAATCGAAACACCTACCGTGATGTCTGCGGGGAGGTCGCCCGAGTGATTGAAGCGATTGTCAAAGACCGCTACAAGGGTACCATCCGGGGTTTCAACAATGCCAGGGATACGGAAGTTTTTAGACTTGCGACCCGCATCAACAACCTCTTGATTGGGAGAGGTGATGAGGCTGCCAATACGGAAAGGGACACCTTCAAGAACAATTTTATTCATGAGGTTTGCCTTCTTGGAGGGTTCAATGTAGAGGGTATACTCGCAAGCACCTTCCTTGACAGGAACTTCGAAGGTGACTTCGCCTGTCGATTTGTTGACACGACCCTTGGTTCCTCCGAGGCGAATCGATTGGATGTCGGAGTATTGACCTTTAAACTGAAGGGTAATGCGTTCGTTTGATTTGGCCTTGTCCGAAACGCAATGGACCTTGCCTTGCGAGAGGTCAGAACGACCAATAAAAGTCGGGACGCCATTGGCTTCAACGCGAATGTCGGAGACGGCGGCACAAGCTGTGGAGAGGGTCAACAGTGCGGCAAAAAAAGCAATTGTCTTCATTGTATGTTCCTTTCTAGAATTTACTTTTTTATAATAGCATAATGCGGTTGAAAAAGCAAAAGTCATTTTTAATCTTTAAGGAACTGAATACAACGATGCGCAGGCATTGCCCGCGCATCGTTAACTTTTTAATCGCTGTTCGCTCGTTTATTTTCTCAATGCGGTGAAGCGTGCGGTGGGAGGGAGGGCTCCCACGATGGGACGCGCATAGTCAATGAAGGCTTGTGTGACATTGTTGCCGGCTTCATTAATGTAGGCATCGGGGACTTCACGGGTATGCTTGGCAACATTGGCGAGGGGGACAATTTCGTAGGAGATGTTGTAACCTTCGCCAGGGGTCCGTACGATAGCGACGGTGCCGCTCTTGTAGTTGCCACTCGTTGCAGCTTGCACTGCTTGTGAACCTACGAGGCGAGCTTCTGCAGCATCAGTTTCAGAGGTGATACCGACGAAACAACGCTGGATAAAGCCAAAGGTATCGGCACGGACGCGTTTGATTTTGAGACGTTCGCGAATAATATTGGCAAGATTTTCGCCGAGCGCACCAGAGGTCAATTGGACATTGCCATGGGCGTCGGTTTCGTTGGAGAAGCTCTCTGCAATGGCGCGACCATCTTCGCCACGGATGCCTTCACTTACCGCGACAACGCAGCGACCGTACTGTTTCATGCACGCCTCCACGTCGGCGACAAAGCGATCGATGGTAAAGGTTCGTTCAGGAAGATAGACAAGATGAGGCCCATCGTCTTCATCTTCCTTGGCAAGTGCTGCAGCTGCGGTGAGGAAGCCGGCATTACGACCCATAATGATATCAATCTTTACGCCACCTAATGCACGGTTATCAAGGTCATCCCCGCGGACGGCACAAGCTACGAAACGACCCGCAGAACCATACCCAGGGGTGTGGTCATTGCAAAGAAGGTCATTATCAATCGTTTTGGGGATGTGGAAGCAGCACATATCGTAGCCTTGACGTTCAGCTTCCTGAGCGATGATATTTGCGGTTTCAGCAGAGTCATTTCCACCGATATAGAAGAAATAACGGATGTTATGCTTGGCAAGGATTTCAAAGATTTGCTTGCAGTCTTCGGCCGTTGGTTTACGGCGGACAGAACCAAGCGCAGAGCTCGGGGTCTTTGCAATACGAAGAAGGACTTCGTCGGATTCTGCACGGAGATCAATGAAGCGTTCGTCAAAGATGCCTTGGATGCCATGGAGTGCACCATAAATTTTGTCAATTTTGGATGACATTTTGGCAGCAAGGACAGCACCGACGAGACTTTCGTTAATCACCATGGACGGACCGCCACTTTGAGCGATGAGCATATTCCCTGTCATAGCATGACTCCTCTTTTTAGAAATGAAAAAGCCCCGTTGATGGTGAGACCAACAACGGGGCTGTTAAAGAAAATTTACTTACCGAGAGCCTTAGCAATGCGACCCATGGCTTCAATGACCTTTTCGCGGTTGTTGAAGGCCGAGATGCGGATGTAGCCTTGACCACACTTGCCGAAGCCTGCACCAGGGGTGGTGACGACTTGCGCTTCATTTAAGAGACGATCAAAGAATTCCCAAGAGTCGCCCTTGACATTTACCCACACATAGGGAGAGTTGTCGCCGCCAACGCAATCAAAGCCGAGAGCCTTGACGCCTTCACGGATGATTTTTGCGTTGCCGAGGTAGTAGTCCACCTGTTCGGTTGTCTGCTTGGAACCTTCAGCAGAGTAGACCGCTTCTGCAGCACGCTGGACGGGATAAGAGACACCATTAAACTTGGTGGTATGACGACGATTCCACATTGCGTGAAGCGCGATTTCTTCACCCGTCTTGGTGTAAGCAATGAGATTTTCTGGGACAACGGTGAACGCACAACGCACGCCCGTGAAGCCGGCCTTCTTTGAGAAGGAGCGGAATTCAATGGCGACATCTTTCGCGCCCTCAATTTCGTAGATAGAGTGAGGGATTTCAGGGTCACGGATGAAAGCTTCGTAAGCCGCATCAAAGAGAATGAGAGCGTTGTTTGCCTTGGCGTAATCGACCCATGCCTTCAACTGTTCACGGGTTGCGGTTGCACCTGTGGGGTTGTTGGGGAAGCAAAGATAGATAAGGTCAACGGCTTCTGTAGGGGTTGCAGGGACGAAGTTATTCTCTGCGGTGCTTTCGAGATAGACCAAGCCTGTATAACGACCATTTTCAGCAGCGCCTGTACGACCTGCCATAACATTGGTATCAACATAGACTGGATAGACGGGGTCAGGGATAGCGATGCGAAGGTCTTGTGCGAAGAGTTCTTGGATATTTGCACAGTCACACTTTGAGCCATCGCTTACAAAGATTTCGGAGGCTTTGATATCACAACCGCGGGATTGGTAGTCATTGACTGCGATTGCTTCACGGAGGAAATCATAGCCTTGTTCCGGGCCATAGCCACGGAAGGTTGCCTCTTCACCGAGTTCATCAACGGCACGATGCATGGCTTCACGGCAAGCAGGGGCTAAGGGTAAGGTCACATCGCCGATGCCTAAACGAATCACATTGGCTTCTGGATGTGCGGTTTGATAAGCTTTTACGCGTTTTGCAATTTCAGAAAAAAGATAGGACGCTTGGAGTTTACCAAAGTTTTCATTTACTTGAATCATTTTATACGTTTCCTTTTGTTTTAAATTATCTTGACTTTGTATAGAGAGGCGTCAAAATCCAACGGCGATTGTGCCAGAACCATTGTTCGGGTTTTTCGCGAATGCGTGCTTCAAAGATATCCCAAAGCGCTTGGGTGATACGAATGGCATCAGCATCAAAGTCTGCATCAATATCGGGATAGATGGGGTCGCCTAAGGTGAGACTATGATGTGAAGCATCGAGGCGTTCCATCATAAAGGGAATGATGGGGACATTGGACATGCGTGCGAATTTAGCAACACCTTTGCCAAGTTGAACATTGGGTTTGCCAAAGACGGTTACGCTTACACCTGGCTTGTTGTGACGAACATCTGGAAGGATTGCGAAGAGACCGCGGCCTTTCAAGTGGTGTGCAATACGAACGAACGAGGTCGGTTTACGACGATCTACAGTGATGATGCTTAAACGATTGGCAACAATCCAACGCTCCACCAAGGGGTTATTTTGAGGACGCGCGATGGCCATTAATGGATAGCCAATGAGGGAGGATGCAATTCCTGCCAGGTCCCAGTTGCCCATGTGTGGCAAAGCAATCACAGCACCGCCATGTTTATCAATGATAGCACCAATTTTTTTACGCGCTTCTTCAATGCCTTTGAGATGCACTTGGAGATAGGCTTCGTCCATTTTCTTTGCATGGAAGAGTTCGATGAAGTTCATCATCAAGTTCCATACCGATTGGCGTGCGATTTGTCGACATTTCCATTCGGGAAAATCTTCGCCGAAGACTTCCCTCATACGCGAAACGGTTTCTTTTTTGAGTGGCCAGAAGCAACGAAAGACGAAGCGTAAAAGCCCAGAGAGAAATGTTCCGACCCATGAAATTGGAAAAAGGGTTATACACACTTGAATCGTGCGTAGAACCCCATATTCAACGCGATGCTTAAAACTTATTTTTGTTTTTTGCATGATTGTGGTTTGTTTTAAATCTCAGCGATTGAATCTAAGATGTCTTTATGCGTGGAGGAAATCATTGCGTTGGCTTCTTCCAATGTTTCCAAACGCGCACGAATAGATTGGATGATTGCACGGCAACGTGCTAATTCTTCCGTTAATTCCACGACTTTATCACCCATTTGCTGGGCGGCAGCTTCGGTCTTGACAAGCATGCGACGAGACTGTAAGAGCTGCTGTAAGAGTTCGCCAGGATCGCTATCGAGGTCTTCAATTTGCATGCCGTCAGGAATGGGGGCCTGAATAATTGCTCCGCAATCTGGGCAGGGCACTTGTAAACCTGCTGCACGATAATCAACGACCAAATTATGACCACACTGTGGGCAATCAAACACAATGTCGGAAGCCATAATTTCTGCGTCTTGTAAATCGTTTGTGTCGTCCATAAGAATTCTCCTTTGTGTTGATGTAAATAGTTTACCAAAAGTAAAGGGTTAACGCAAGAATTAATGCACGAAGAGAATGTCACGATATTTTGGCAATGGCCAACGTGCTTCATCTGCGAGGACTTCAACGGCATCAACGGCTTTACGAAGTTCAACCATCGCAGCCAAGACGTCCTTGTCATTTTCTTCGGCAAGTGCTTTTGCGAGGGTTTCACATCCTACATGAATCGTGTCGAGACCTTGGCCTAATTGTTCGGCGGTATCACGAATACTCGAAAGACCAGCCGTTAAGCCGATGGCAGCACTCTTTTGTAAGGTCGTGGCAAGCGTCTTCAATTCTGTGATTACGCAAGGTTCAATTAATGTACGCGCCATTTCGAGGGCGACCTTACCCTCTAAGCAGAGGCGACGATGATATTCATCGACGAAGACATCGTGACGCGATTGGACCTCGGTTGGCATCAAGACACCCATCTTTTCAAAGAGTGCAAGATTTTGAGGTTCAAGTTGTACGGCTAATGCTTCAGGCGTCGTCCGCAAGTTTGGCAAGCCGCGTTTGGCAGCTTCTTCAACCCATGCGGTGGAATAACCATCGCCGTTGAAAATGACACGTTTGTGATCATGAATAACCGCGCCGATAATTTTTTCGAGACCTTCATGGAAACGGTCTGCGGGAAGTTTTTCAATGGCTTCTGCGAGGACTTCCATTGATTCGGCAACAATGGTGTTGAGGACCATGCAGACGGTGGAACAGTTTTGTGAAGCGCCCGGTGCACGGAATTCAAATTTATTACCTGTGAAGGCAAAGGGCGATGTACGGTTACGATCGGTGGTGTCACGCGGAATCGGAGGGAGGGTGTCAACGCCAATGCGGAGTTTGGCACTCTTTTTACCTTCATCAGCGCTTTTGCCTTTTTCGATGCGAGCAATGACTTCTGAGAGGTCGTCGCCCAAGAAGATAGAGATAATCGAGGGCGGCGCTTCCAAAGCACCTAAACGGCAATCATTCCCCAATGAAGCGGTTGCAGCACGCAAAATGTCTGCGTGCAAATCGACTGCACGAATAACGGAAGCCAAGGTTGCTAAGAAGATAGCATTTTGTTGTGGATTTTTTCCAGGGTCAAGCAAATTGCGACCATTAAAAGCAACCGACCAGTTGTTGTGCTTACCCGAGCCGTTGACACCAGCAAAGGGCTTTTCGTGTAAGAGGCAAACGAGACCATGGCGATCGGCGATGTTACGCATCGTTTCCATGATGAGCATGTTGTGGTCGACCGCGAGGTTGAGTTCTTCAAACATCGGGGCCAATTCAAACTGTGCAGGTGCCGTTTCGTTGTGACGGGTTTTTGCGGGGATGCCTAAAATCCAAAGTTCGCGTTCAACATCTTCCATAAAGGCCAAGACGCGAGGCTTGATGGAGCCAAAGTAGTGGTCTTCCAATTGTTGGTTACGCGCCGGAGGAGCACCAAAGAGGGTGCGACCGCATTGCATTAAGTCTGGACGCTTTAACCAATGTTGTTTATCAACGAGGAAGTATTCTTGTTCTGCACCCAAGGTAATAACGGCATGTCCTTCGGTTTCACCAAAGCATGCCATTAAGCGACGTGTCGCACGATCCATGGCTTGCATTGAACGCAAGAGGGGGGTCTTCTTGTCAAGGACTTCCCCTGTGTAAGAACAGAAAACGGTGGGAATGCAGAGCGTTGCGCCATTACTGTGGCGCTTGATGAAAGCTGGCGAGGTGACATCCCAAGCGGTATAACCACGCGCTTCAAAGGTACAACGTAAACCACCCGAGGGGAAACTCGAAGCATCGGGTTCGCCCATGATGAGATTTTTACCAGAAAAGCGTGCAATGGTTTCCGCGACACCCGTAGGTTCAAAGAAGGCATCGTGTTTTTCTGCAGTGCTGCCGGTGAGGGGTTGGAACCAATGGGTGAAGTGGGTTGCGCCACGCGCCATTGCCCATTGCTTCATGGCATGAGCAACTTCATTGGCAACCGAAGGGTCGAGCGGTGCACGATCATTCATCGTGTGCAAGAGCGCCTCTACGGTATCCTTTGCTAAGTGTTCGCGCATGGCTTTTTCATTAAATACATCTGAGCCATATGCTATTTCTGGGGCACTAACATCCATTGTTTGTCTCCATAATGAGGATAAAATCCCCATTAATATACCATATTTATAGGAAAAAAGACAGTAAAAAATCGGGACTATTGAGTGTTTCTTAAATGAAAAAGGCTCACTTTTCGTGTGAGCCTAAAGCGAATTCTTAGGGTGTGGCGTTCAATGGATACTTTTGCCAAGTTCGTATGCTTCATCGAGATAATGGGTGGCATCAATGGTGCCGACTTCGTAGACGCCTTTGGCACACACCATACCGGCCTCTTTAGATCCTTCGCAACATTCAACAAATCCTCGCAAGGCTTCAATGGTGCCTTTAAACATTTCACCATCCTCATCGGCCATCGCCATGAGATAGTAAAAAGTTTTATTAATAATTCGCGGATAGACCATCACGGAACGATCAATGAGTGCTTTGAGTTGTGCTGACATCGTGTAAAAGTAGACGGGGGTCGCCATAACGATGACATCGGCTTTGAGCATTTTATCGACAATACCTGCGGCAGCATCGTGTTGTGGACATGGACCATTGTGACAACAATAACAGGCACGGCAGAAGCCGATTTGTTTATTGCCTAACCATACTTTCTCGACTTCGTGTCCAGCTTCCATTGCTCCTTTGCGAAAGGCATTACAAAGGCGATCTGTATTTCCTGTTGGGCGAGGGGAGGAGGATAAAATTAAAATCTTTTTCATGTTGTAAAATCCTTTTTGGGATAATTTCTCACATCACGAAAAGTATAGGCGATTTAGAGGTGAAATGCAAGTGATAAACAATGGAATGTGAGCGATAAAGAATGAGCGACGACATTTCTGCCATCGCTCGTGTGAATGGTTTGTTTGTCGCGTGTGAATTTTTCTTTGTTATGAAACGCTCGAAAACCTTAGCGCTGTAAAAGTTTTCGAACAAGACAAAGGATGGGGAGCGGGGTTAAGATAAAGACCGCGAGCAGTAAGATGCCGAAGCCTTCCAACAGTCGACCAACGGGGAGGATAAAGACGGTTGGAAGTCCTCCAAAGGGCATATTTGCTAAGGTCCATCCTGTGAATCCCCAGCCAATGGTAGAACCCAAAAGTAAGGCTAGAATAGCGGTGGTAAAGGAGAGAATAAGTGCTTGCGCAAAGAAGAATCGACCCATTTGAGCACGGGTCATTCCAATGGCATGGAGCGTTCGAAGTTCTCCAGCATTGGCTCGCACATTGGCGGCGAGGAGTGAAATAAACCCGGTGCTTAAGATGAGGAGAGACCAGAGCGGAATTCGTGCCATATCGCCAAGGAGTTCGGCACTGTGCGCAAGAGTTCCCTCACTAATTTCATCACGCAAACGGACGGTGACATTGGGAACAACTGGCTTTGCGGGAGGACGCTTTGGTGTAGTGTTGGCATCCATTTCTTTTGTTGCAAATTGGCGTCGTCCGGGGGCATGCTTCCAAGCCTCATTGCGATAAGGGTGGGGATCCTTTTCAACGAGGGCTCGGAAGTGGGTTTCGATTCGTTCAGAGGAAGAGTAGAGGGCTTCTGCAGCTTCGGTTTTGGGGAGTCCATCAAGCCAAAGGAAGCAGATGCGTTCGTGTTGTTGGGGGTCCCATTTTGCTGCGACCTCCCATGGGACGAAGACGGGACCTAACGTGTGCATAGGCGCGCCATTTCGTCCTCGCAATCCTGCGCGAGCAGAGAAGAGGTGCCAATTGCACTTTACCACATGGCTAATTGTGAGGGATGTTTCAAAGGTCTTCCCTTGGATGTCTTTGCGTTGGATACGGAATGAATCGCCGACATTGAGCCCTGTGTGACGCGCAAACATTTCTCCAACGGTGACGCCTTCGGGTCGAGAATCATCAAGAATACAAGTGTTTCCTTGTGAAGCAATGAGAAGGATGTTATTTTGGACCGGAAGGTGACCTGTGCGGTCTTGAATCGCTTGATAGTCGGCTTCATGGAGGACATATTGATTCGCGGAGAAAGGACGATAAGAGAGCGTCTCAAGACCTTCGATGCGACCTTTTACCCCGCATAAATCGGCAGCCATTTGAGGACTGACCCCATTGGGGGTGAGAGTGACAATCGCTTGTGGAAATTCAAGCGAGGGCATAAAGGGATTGGTTAGAGAAGCTCCCCAAATGTGAATCGCAAAAAATGCACCTAGACCTGTGGTTAAGGTGAGAACCATGCGTGCGTTTCTTGGCCAATGACGCGAAAGTGAACCGCGGAGAAGTTCGGGTCGAAGACCAAAGAACTTGCCAAGGAGAGGAGCAAGGAGGCGTTCAACAAAGGGTAAGAGATAGCGCGCAAGGTGAAGAATGGAAAAGATTGCACATGGGAGAGCAAATAATAAGAACCAAAGACTACAAGCAAGTGCTGTATGACGGAAGTAAATAGGGGTTACAAGAACGGGAAGTAATAGGAGCAAACATCCTAATGATTTAAAAAAGGTATGTGAGAGCGGACGAATGGAGGTCTCGGCGCGTTCTTCAAAAGGTTTACATTTGAGGGCGCGGCGAATGGGGAGGATGGACGCTATCGCCGTTGAGAATGCGAGAATGCTAAGAATGATGAGCGGTGTCCCCCATGAAATCAATAAGCCATCTGGAAAGACCAAGGGGTGGGTAAGTACAAATCCTGCAAGTGTAGCGCCGCCAACAAGTAACCCAACGATGCCACCTAAGCTTGAAACAAAGAGCGCTTCTCTTACAACGAGACGCGCGAGCTGCCAAGCACTCATCCCTAACGCTCGCAAACGCGCATAACGGGTACGATTTTGTTCAATCCCAATACAGAGTGCATTGATAATCATACACATTGTTGCCACAATTGCGAGTGCAACCATTAAGGGAAGTTGATTAAGGAGGTTATTTAGAGCATCACTACGAAGTTGTTTGAGAAGAGCTTCGCGAGAGACAAGGGTCGCAGCGTCATCATCGGGAGCAATTGTACGAACCGTTTCCGCGAGTTTGTCTGGGCTGTGACCTTCTTTTAATTTAATCAAAATAATATTCGTCCCACCTGCGGTTTCAGCGAGTGTGGTTGCGTCTGCAAGTTGGTCACTCGCAAAGAGGGTAGGGAAACCGGCAGAGGTTTTAATCTCAGGTGAGAGATAACCACAAATGCGTGCTTCCACATTCCCTGTTGGGGTGACGACAGGAACCATTGTCCCAACGGGAGGTGCAGCTTCAAGGTCTTCACCAAAGGCGCGTTGGGAAATGACAAATTCGGGAATTTCAGCTTTTGGATTGGGCCAACGACCGGCAGAGAGTCCCTCGGTATAGGGGCATCCATCGGGGAAGTCGCGTGCGGGCGCAACGCCACCCCCAACGCCGGGTCCTTGCAAGGGGCGTCCCTCGGGTCGCCAATCAAGACGGCATCGAAAGACGGTTGTACAGATGTAAGATTCAATATCATCGGAAGCTTTGACGGCATCAACAACTTCGGTTGGAATCATTTTGAAGGGAGAGGCATGGCTTAAGCGTTGCATACCAGTTCCCTTTGGTGCGGCACCGGAGGCGCGATTTGTCGCCACCCAACAATCAAAGGGTTTACCGATACGTTCGCTCATGGGGCGGCATTGATTCCAAGAAACAACGGCTAGACCAATGGCCCATGTTAAGAGTGCAACCGCTGCAGTAATTCCTAGCCACGCACAAAAGAGCCGTAGCTTATCTTTCCGTAAGGTATTTCGAAAGAGAAGTTTTAAGGCTGCATTCATTGCGTGATAAACTCCAAGTAACGCGTGGCCACATGGGCTGCATCATGATGTGTTTCAAAGGCGCCAAGGATTTTCCCGTCACGCAAGATATGAACAACATCTGCAATTGCGGCAACTTGTGCATCGTGTGAAATGAGAAGAATTGCAGTCCCCAAATTGTGATTGAGAGTGGTTAATGTTTCGCAGAAGTCTTTTGCGGCAGGGGTGTCAAGGTTTCCCGTGGGTTCATCTGCAAGGATGATTTGGGGATTGGCCACAAAGGCTCGAGCGATGGCTGTGCGTTGAGCTTCGCCTCCTGAGAGTCGATCGGCGGGTTGATTCCGACGATGCTGGAGACCTACAAGCGAAAGGAGATGTTCAAGATGTTGGGTTGGGACCATTTTCCCATCTAATAAAACGGGGAGAATGATATTTTCCTCAACGGTCAAGGTCGGGATAAGATTGTAGTCTTGAAAGATAATGCCAACCTCGCGCCGACGAAGGATGGTAAGGGATTTGTCAGAGCGTCCCACAAGGGATTGTCCTGCAATCGCCACATCCCCTTTGTCGACAGGTAACAAACCTGCAAGCAAGTTCATTAAGGTTGATTTACCAGAGCCGGAAGGTCCCATAACCGCATGAAACGCACCCTTGGGGATTGTTAAAGAAAGCCCCTTTAAGACCTCAATGTTTTGTTTGTCTACACAAAAGGATTTAAAGACATTGTTGGCTTGTAGTGCAGGCTGTTGTTGCATATCTTATTCCTTAGAAGGACATCTTCCATGAGAGTTCAAATGTTCGACCGTCATTTGCAAAGGCTTGTAAATTACGAGCGGATTCAACCCCTCGGCTATCAAAAATGTTACGGACTGCGAAGCTAACGGAGGCCCATTCGGAAATGGGGACCTCTACCGATGCATCTACGGTTAAAAGGTCGTCGACATGATACATGGGGTCGGCACGCTGTCCGCGGAAGGTCATCTCCCAATCATCTCTCCATCGCAAGCCCAAGCCAAAGACCG
This sequence comes from bacterium, assembly GCA_030535915.1. Lineage (GTDB taxonomy): Bacteria > Verrucomicrobiota > Kiritimatiellia > RFP12 > DVOR01 > Spyradenecus. The sequence goes on along the minus strand of JAUNQZ010000006.1, from coordinate 17,051 downwards.
CATTATAGCACCATTCGGCTTTATAACTTGTCCAAGCAGAAATCGCGTGTGGAGGATAGCGATCAAAGGAAACATCTCCACTCGTATAATCGGTATAGGCATACGCAATATACGCCGACCAATTTTCGGTAATATCACCAGCTGCAGAGAATTCAACGCCACGGCTATTGGATTTACCTTCTTCAGAATAGTAACCATCCCCTGTGCCACCATTGATTAAGACGGGAGTGTTGCATTGGTCAATACGAAATGCAGAAGCCGTCAACCAAAGGGTTTCAATGGGATTGACGCGTAAGCCAACTTCTTTTTGTACCGATCGCCAAGAACTCGTTAAGTAGGCGTTTGAACCTGGATCATCGGGATACTTTTTGTAGTAGAAGTTTGGAGTTTCGGTATAGGAGAGATTCGCAAAAAGAATCGCCCAACCTTCTTCCATAATGTCATACGAGAGTCCAAAGCGAGGAGAGAAACTCCACGCGTGGGCATGCTCTGCACTATTATGGAAATCACTTCGCAAACCGGTCATGAGTGCAAAGCCTTTCCACTCCATAAGTTCTTGCAAGGTAATTCCGATTTTTGCGGTTCGCGTGGAATCGGACGAATAGTCTGCCGTTGTGCCAAAGAATCCCCAACCGCTCGATTCTTTGACTAAACTATCAAATCCAACAAGGAACTTGTGCTCAACATCTCCTGTGTCAAACTTGAAGATTAAATTCTCTCCGAAATAAAAGTGTCGACGCAAGCGATCTCCCTGAGCATATTCGTAACGCCCCGCAATGCGACCATTATAACCTTCAGGCATTAAGACATTTTCATTCTCCCAATTAAATCCAATGTCATATTTACTATTATGACTCGAATTGGGCCCCCGATAATCGTAACGATCCTCCATTTGGGTAAAGGAGAATCGCGTATGCGTTTCAAGCCAGTCGGTTAAGTCACCATCCGCACGCAAAGTAAAGCCATGCGCTTGATATTTCATATAGTCTTCAGGGCGCGTATAGGTGCCATCCCAACCCATTCCAATCGGTTTTCCATTAACGATACGGACCCCTTGATACGCGGGTTGGTCGCTATATTGATAGAAGAAGTCCGCACCAAGGATTAAGCGCTCTGTTGCTTTAAATGAAATGGAGGGTGCAGCGGAGAGGGTTGTGCCATGCGGAGCCCCAGCGGGTGCCCACCCAGGTGCGCGCCATTCGTACGCGACGGGTAAGCGCGCAGCCCATTGACCATCCTCTGTGCGTTGGTTAATATCAACCATTGCTTTGATGCGCGAACCCGAGGCTTTCGAATAGGTTCCTCGCAAGAGTACATCCGTAAAATCTTTTTCAAAGTTGGCTTGCTTCGTACGCAAGATAATGGAGCCTCCTCCGCCAAGAGCATCACCATTACCATTACTTTGACTGCCGTATGCACCGCCAACGGGTCCCTTTACAATACTGACACTTTCAAGTAAAGTTGTGTCCATATAAATGGCGGTGCCTCCGGTAATTGGGGTGCCATTTAAGAGGACTTCATTGCCACCATAACCACGAATGGTATAGGCTCCTGCATGTCGTGACATCATCGTTTTTCCACCTTGATGAATGCCAGGCTGTAAGGAGAGGAGTTGGTCGAGGTCAGTCGTGTTGCGATCTTCAATGAAATCTTCGGTAAAGGTGTCAACAACAAAGGGTACCTTTTCAGGAGGCATCTCCACGAGCGTTCCGGCGTCATTAATGATTTTGCGATATTTCGGTAATGCAGCAACATTTCCCGTGACAACAATGACCTCTTCATTTTCTTTCAAGGTGTCATGATGCGTTGCATCAACAGCAACCTCCGCAAAGAGATATGAAATCGTTATAACTGTAAAAATGGATAAAATAGTTTTCATTATAATCCTTTATTAGAGTTGTTCAAGTGACACTCTTTAGAACGGATTTCTAACCTTTATTATCTACAACTTTTAACCTTTTTTACAAAAGATGTACAAGTAGGCACACCCACTTGTACATCCATTTACGTATTGTCGTACCGCTTAGGCTTGAGCGTGGCTTTCTTCAAGCATTGCTTCACCGATATTGAGGAAATCTTCCTTCAAGCGGCGATAGACATTTAAAAGATCCAACATAATAACGGAGCACAACGGATTGAGGGTGGGGTCCCCTTCGGACATCCGCATCATTTGAGCTTTACGAATTTCCTTCACACGTGAAGAAATCCCAGCAGCATCAGAATGAATATGTGTTAAGAGCGTATCGGCTGCATATTTACCTTGACGGAAGGCCTCTGAAACATTAACAGAGAAGTTCTTGCAAAGGTCATGGAGGCTTAACAAATCTTGACGGCCGCGTTCCGAAAGGGTAAGGTTTTGGCGACGCATACGGATGAGTTGTTTGAGTAACGCAGCCGCTTCATCAGAAACCGATTCGTATTCATCTGCCACACGCAACAACATACGTGCACGATAAGCGACATCGGAGGGGAGATTCGTGGACATAATCACACCGAGGAATTGCGACACCTCATGTTGTAAGATGTCGAGTTCATCTTCGGCATGGAAGACATCATTTTCAATCTCATCATTTCCTTGGCCTTCGATAATCTTTCGTAAAGAACCAAAGAGTGCATCACAACGAACGCTCATGCGTTCCACTTCGCGGCGGGCTTGTTCTACAGCCACCACGGGTGCGGTCTTGAGCGGATTGAGCACGGTGAGACGAGGACTTTCTTTGACCTTTGCATCAGGAATGATACGCGTGATAAGGGTCGCATAGTAATGCGTGAAAGGCAAGAAAAGGAGCGTGTTAATCACATTAAAGGCCGTATGCACACCCGCAACTGCAAAGCCGAGAGAGGTGGGATCCATTTGAGCAATGCCAAACGACTGATTGACAATCGGCAAAACAATGGGGAAGAGCGGCGCCATCAAAATAACACCAATAATATTAAAGAGTGTATGAGCAAGCGCTGTACGACGAGCATTGGTCGGAGCGCCAATCGCAGCCAACCAAGTGGTAATGGTCGTACCAATATTCATACCGAGCACGAGGGTTGCGGCTGTTTCAAAGTTGAGCATACCACCGGTTACGAGCAATACCGCAATTGCCGTCGTCGCAGAGGAACTTTGAATAATCGCCGTAAAGGTCGCACCCACAAAGATGCACATCAACATGCCCGTGATGGAAAAATGCGTTCCATCTCGAGATAAGACATTAAAAGATTCTAATACTTTTGTAAAGGTTGAACCATCCGATTGCGAGGCTCCTGCCGCCGCAGCCTTTGTCATTTCCTTTAACGGCTCAACACTCTCCGTGATGAAGTTGAGACCCACAAAGACCAACCCTAACCCAAGCAATACCAAACCTGTGTACTTCCACGATTCACGCTTGGCAAAGAGATAAATGAGTGCCGCAACACCTGTAAGACCAAGACCAAAGGAATCACCCATTTTGGGGAAAATCGCCACAACCCATGCCGTAATTGTAGTACCAATGTTTGCACCCAAAATGACATGAATAGCTTGAACCAATGTCATTACACCCGAGGTCACCATGCCAACGACCATCACCGTTGTAACCGATGAAGATTGAATAACGGTTGTCACAATCGTACCTGTCGTCACGCCTGCGAAACGATTATTGGTTGCTAAGCCAATAATCTTACGAATGCGTGGACCCACAACGGCTTGTAGACCCTCTGACATCTGCTTCATGCCTAGCAAAAAGATGCCCAGGCCACCTAAGAGTAGGGTCATCGTTGCTCCCATCGAAAACCCACCCGTTGCAGAACTTAAAAATGACATCATAATGAGTACTCCTTTAGTGATGATGATAAAACTGAGGTTGACTTACGGATCGGGAATAAAGAGCTTTTGACCCACACGAATCTTGGTGGGATCCTTAATGTTGTTTGCTCGTAAAATGGAACTTACAGAAACTTTGTAAGCTTGAGCAATCGCAGAAACGGTTTGTCCTGCTTCAACCACATGTTCATAACCAGATTTTTGCTTTGATTCTTGTGCTTTTTTCTGTGCGGCATCGCGTTGATTGATAAGTTTGGCCATTTTGCCAGAAATCTCATCAACCACAGCCTCACGCATCTCACCTTGAGAAGCGCGTAATGCACTGAGATCTGAACGCAACGCTGCAAGATCATCCTTGTCTGCGAATCGAGAGCCCTTCTCTAAAGAGGACATTCGAGCTGCAAGCGAATTTTGGCGTTGTTCAATCGCATCCAAACGAGACTGAAGCGATTGCAATGAATATTGAAGTTCACGAAGGGTTTGCGTCTGTTGTGCAAAAGCTTGCGGAGAAACAGAGGCATAACCTTGCGCGTGAAGTGTTGAAAAAACACAAACACAAAGTAGAGAAATAAAAAACTTTCGCATGATAAAGAACCAAAACGAAGAAGGGCACGCACAAAGGCGTGTCCTTCAATTAAGGCTAATTTTTAAGCAATGGCTTTTTCGAGCTTTTCGATGAGCGCCTCAGCGCGTGTCACACCCACAAGGGTTTCAATCGGTGCACCATCCTTGAAGATGATTACTGTTGGAATGGATTGAACGCGATATTTTGCAGCAACCAAAGGCGCTTTATCAATATCCAATTTACCAACGGTAACTTTACCAATGAGGGATTCAGGGAGTTCCATTTTATCTAAGATAGCACCCTGCATCTTGCAAGGACCACACCATGTAGCCCAAAAATCAACGAGGGTCACACCTGTTGCAATAGCAGCCTCAAAACCAGCCTGGTCAAAATGTTCAACTGTCATACAGACTCCTTAATCGTGTCAATAGTTATACATACGCACGCATTATACCAAAATAAAAGAGAAATGAAAAGATTTTTTAACACACATCTTTGTCGTTTACGCTACATTTTTAATGTGGCATCAAGCCTTCCCATTCCATTTGCTCGTCTACAAAAAGTATATATGAAAACTTCCTTACACGAAAAAACGCTATCATAAAAATTGAAGTAGGGAAAACCTTACTTCTTTACTCGCGTGAGTATTGACAATTTTGAAAGCATTCACTAGAGACGCTTTTTAGTTCTAATGAAACCCGCGCTACATTTTTCACGCATTTGTAAACGACAAATCGCCGCTTTGTCTCGTTTCTTTCGTTCCTTTTTCAAAAGGGGTTGCTGAAGCCTCTTTTTGACCTCAAATGGATGTCGATTTCAATATTGGCGATATTGAGCTTCAATATTGTCGTCTTTGATCGTCAAAAAGGGCTACTTTGAAATGCACTTTCGTAGGCTTTGATTTTCGACCTTTTTCTCCAACGGCGAAGGGGTTGAAGTTTGGCGTGATTTTTGATAAACTATACGGAAATATGTGTACATGGTTATTTAAAGTTGTAAAGATGATTTTTCTCAAGGGGCGTGGGGCTTTGCGATGCTTCATGTTGGGGGGTGTTTTGTGTGCATGTGCGTCAATTGTATATGCCGTGCCATTGCCGGAATTTGTCTTTTATAAGGAAGGTTCCACCGCGGAGAGTACTTCGCGAGAGGAGATTGCCTTGGGGACAGAAGCTTTAAATGGGATTTGTAATCTCTTCTCGCAAGTGGATGCGTTAAATGTGCGTGTGAATCGTCGATCATGGGAGGTCGCATCAACGGAGGTTTCATCTTCGAATGAGCTCTGTACGAATCGCGTTTATGCATTGACATGGCAAGGTCGAGAATATGCTTTTGACGCATGGGGTGGATTCATTATTGATCGGCGGTATATCTTTGTGGAGGATATGGAGATTATTTCGCGATTGGAAGCCTTTTTTAAGGTGCATTATCAGCAAACGGAGTATGCTCGCACTTCGCATCCATTGCCAGAAGTACCCTTGCTTGAGGCTACAAAACTGCCAGTATTTATTGGTTTTGAAGCGGATCGTTATCAAAAACATGATGCGTTGATTTTAAAACTCGTTAAAGAATTTAATGAAAATCCAGCAAAGGCGATTGGTGCTGCTGAGGGGATGCTGATGGACATTCCTCGGTTGGATCCTGCACTGATTAAATCAATGATGATTGAGGAGACAGGTGGGAATGGGCCGCGTTCAACGCGTGCATGGGAGGTTGATCCTTTGCAGGTGAATGTACCTGGGGATTGGGCGCCTGTAAAGACGGATCTCGGTTTGCGCAAGCCTTCGTCTCGAAATGAGGGTACATTAGAAAAGAATTTACGTGCGGGGATTGCATTTTTGGCGCGTAAGGGTTATGGGGTTTCTGGGGCATCGCTCAAACAACGACCAACGGCTTATTTTGATTCTTGGCGCGTGGCGCTTCAGCGTTATAATGGTCGCACGGCTGAACGAATGGAAGGTGTAACCTATGCAGAGGCGTATGCTAATCGTATTTTGCAACGCGTTCAGCATCCTTATAAAAGCGTGCCAATTGCAACCGATAAATATCTCTATTGAGGTGACATCATGCGGTTCGCAATACATGTTTTTGGATGTCGTTTAAATCAAGCAGAGGCCGCTGAATGGCGTGCTGCGCTTGAAGCACACGGCTGGCAGTCGGTTGCTCCGGAAAAGGCTGCGTTGATTGCGATACATTCCTGTGCAGTGACTGAGACGGCGGTTCAAGAAGTCCGTCGAATGATTCGTCTCTTTCGTCAAAAATATCCTTTAGCGAAACTCATTTTAAGTGGTTGTGCTGCAGGGTTAATAGAAGCTTCGCTTGTGGATGGGATGATTCCGCATGCGGAGAAAGCCTCATGGGTCGCACGTGTGCTTGCTTTGGAACCTACGGTGGTTGCACCTGTGGTGAAGTCTCGGCCGAAAACAAGAGCTTCACTCATTGTTCAAGATGGGTGTGATCAATTTTGTGCTTATTGTATTGTGCCTTATATGCGTGGGAAGCCGACCTCTGAGCCGATGTCGCAATTGTTGAAACAAGCAGAGGCGCTATTTGCAGAGGGGTATCAAGAGATTGTTTTAACCGGTTGTCATCTTGCGCTTTATCGTGATCCTGAGACGGGTGCGGGGCTCCTCACATTGCTCCAACGATTGGCAGAGGTGAAGGGTACGGGGCGCTTTCGTTTAAGTTCACTTGAACCAGGACTTTTAGATGATCGCGCGTTAGTTGATTTTATTGCAGATGCGAGGGAACGATTTTGTGCATTTCTACATCTACCGTTACAAACGGGATCGGATACATTGTTAAAGGCAATGGGTCGTCGTTATACGGTAAAGGATGTGCGAGGCTTATTGGATCATATCGTTAATCGCTTGCCATTGGCGGGTTTAGGTGCGGATTGGATTGTTGGCTTGCCAGGAGAAACGGACGCAGATGCACAAGCGACGTGTGACCTCGTGGAGGCGTATCCCTTTACGGGGGCACATATTTTCCCCTATTCACGGAGACCTGGAACGGCGGCTGCAGATTTTCCTCATCATGTGCCACAGCATTTGCAGCATGCACGTGTTCAACAGCTTACCGCACTTGCAAATGCAAAACGAGAAGCGTTAATGCCACGTTATCTTGGACGCGACCTTTTTGTTATCCCAGAACGGCAACGCGAGGGTTTTTGGGAGGGATGGTCCGCGGAACGCTTGCGTTGTCGGTTGCCTGCGGAAGCCGTTCGAGGTGTTGGACAAGTCTTTCGGCCGACACACTATGCAAATGGAATTTTCCACGCTTGAGGGAACACATGGTACGGTGTACGGTCTTGGTCGAAAATCATCCTTTAACCTCTACATTTGAGGCTGAGCATGGCTTGAGTTTGCTACTTGAAACGGGTCGGGAACGATGGCTCTTTGATCTCGGTCAAAGTGATTTGTTTTTGAAGAATGCAAAGGTGCTTCAAACTTCATTACAACCATTGCAAGGCGTAGTGATTTCGCATGGGCATTATGATCATGGTGGAGGTTTGGAGACCTTTCTCCAACACGATGTTGTAACGCCAATTTATCTTCATCCATCTGCATTTGATGATTATTATAATGGTAGAGAGAAATATATTGGACTTAAGCCTCATTTAGCCACTCATCCGCAATTAAAATTTCTCTCAGAAACGACCTCTCTCTCTCCAGAAGCGACGCTTGTATGTTTGCCCTTAAACGCTGATGTTGAGCCGCGTAATGCGTATGGCTTGATGCGATGTGACAAGGGAAGCTTTGAACCCGATGATTTTCGCCATGAGGTTGCGCTTTTGTTGACCGTTGAGGGGCGCAAAATTTGCATCAGTGGATGTGCACATTGTGGTGTGTTGAATTGGCTTGCGGCGGTGAAGCCAGATGTTTTTATTGGCGGGTTTCATCTTGCGAAATTAAATCCTGAGGTGTTGGACGATCGAGAACGATTGGTATTTCTTGCCACTACGCTTGCAACAACCCCCACGGTCTACTACACAGGTCATTGTACAGGGGATGAACCTTATGCTTTTCTAAAAGCACGCCTTGGGAATCGTTTACAAGCGCTTGCGAGTGGTGCTATTTTTGAGATTTAAGATTGGAGGAAAAATGATACGCACAGGTATTGGGTTTGACACGCATCGGTTGGTTTCAGATCGCAAACTTATTCTCGGTGGTGTTGAAATTGCTTATGAATATGGGCTTTTGGGACATTCGGACGCGGATGTTTTAACGCATGCAATTATGGATGCACTGTTAGGTGCGATTGCAGATGGGGATATTGGTCAACATTTCCCAGATACTGATCCAAAGTGGAAAGGTGCAGATAGCGTCGCGCTCTTGCGAGCTGTGGTTGCACGCCTCAAAGAGAAGGGGTATGGCATTGTCAATATTGACGCAACGGTACTTGCTGAACGACCCAAATTGATGCCACATATTCCTGCGATGCGTCAGGTCCTTGCGGAAGCTATGGAATGTGATCAAACAGCGGTTTCAATTAAAGCAACAACCGTTGAAGGTCTCGGTGCAATTGGTCGTCGAGAAGGAATCTCTGCAATGGCTGTTGCAACTGTTTCTAACCTTAATTAATAAAAACAAAAAAATATTAGGATATTTACAGCATTTGTGATATACTAGTGCGGTTTATTTTTTAAGGAAAGAGAGCTATCATGCACTGTTACCGTACACATACTTGTAATGAACTCCGTGCCGCAGACGCAGGGAAAACCGCTCGTATTTCGGGTTGGGTTTTTCGTAAGCGTGACCATGGCGGTATTCTTTTTATCGATTTACGCGACCATTATGGATTGACGCAGGTCGTGGTTCACCCGAGCCGTAGCTTCTTCGGCGAAATCGAAAAGGTGAAACTCGAGAGCGTTATTACTGTGACGGGTGAAGTCGTTCTTCGTGAACCTTCCACCATCAATCCTGAATTGCCGACAGGTGAAGTTGAACTCGTGGCGAATGAATGTGTGGTTGAATCGGCTTCCGAAACAACGCCTATTTACATTCCGGATGAAACCGATCCTGCAGAAGATATGCGTTTGACCTACCGTTACTTGGACTTGCGCCGTGAACGCGTTCATAAGAACATCGTTCTCCGTTCCAAGCTTATCAGCTTCCTCCGTAAGGAAATGGAAGCACAGGGTTTCAACGAATATCAAACCCCGATTTTGACTTGCTCGAGCCCCGAAGGTGCCCGTGACTATCTCGTACCCTCGCGCGTTCACCATGGTAAGTTCTATGCGTTGCCGCAGGCGCCTCAGTTGTTCAAGCAGCTTTTGATGGTGGCTGGTTTTGACCGCTACTTCCAGATTGCTCCTTGCTTCCGTGACGAAGACTCGCGTGCAGACCGTTCGCCGGGCGAATTCTATCAGCTTGATATTGAAATGTCCTATGCAACACAGGAAGATGTCTTTGCGGTTGTCGAAAAGGTCCTTAGCAAGGCCTTTGCAGAATTCTCTCCTAAAGATTGGACGATTGATCAGGCACCTTTCCGTCGTATTCCCTACCGTGAAGCAATGCTTACTTATGGTTCGGACAAGCCGGATTTGCGTAACCCCCTCAAGATTATCGATGTGAGCGATATCTTTGCGAAGTCTGGTTTCGGTGCATTTGCTAAGGCCGTCCAGAATGGCGCAATCGTTCGTGCACTCCCTGTGCCGGGCATCAAGACCAAGCCGCGTAGCTTCTTTGACAAGCTCGAACCTTGGGCAAAGCAAGAACTCGGTGCAAAGGGTCTCGCTTACCTCGTTTGGGATACAGATAAGATTAAGGGCCCCCTCGCAAAGTTCCTCACACAAGAAGAACTTGATGCACTCGCAGCTGCGGGTAATCTCAAGGATGGCGATGCAATCTTCTTCATCTGCGATACCGCAGACAAGACCCCCACGATGATGGGTGCGCTTCGCAAGAAGATGGGGCAAGACCTTGACCTTATCGAAAAGAATGCTTACCGCTTCTGCTGGATTACAGACTTCCCGTTCTTTGAACGCGATCCTGAAACCGGTGCAATCATCTTCTCGCATAACCCCTTCTCGATGCCTCAAGGTGGCATGGATGCTCTCCTCAATCAGAATCCGGATGATATCCTTGCTTATCAGTACGATGTTGTTTGTAATGGTATTGAACTCTCCTCTGGTGCAGTTCGTAACCATCGTCCCGACATTATGTACAAGGCCTTTGAAATGGCAGGCTACGGTCCTGAAGTGGTTGAACAGAAGTTCGGCTGCCTCTTGAACGCATTTAAGTTTGGTGCACCGCCTCACGCCGGTGTCGCTCCTGGTGTTGATCGTATGGTAATGCTTCTTGCGGGTGAAGAAAACATCCGTGAAGTGATTGCCTTCCCGATGAACCAGAAGGCTGAAGACCTCATGATGCATGCGCCTGCTGAAGTGACAGAAAAGCAACTTCGTGAACTTCACATTACGGTGCGTCCGCATGGCGGACAACCGAAGCCCGCTCAACCGCAGGCCTAATGATAAAAGCCCGCCTTCCTCGGCGGGCTTTTTTTATGTGTTTTCACGCCTACGCTTTCGAGATCAATCCTGAATCATCTATTAAAGTGTGTTGTGTCATTTGCTTGCGAGCGTAAGGCTTAAATTTCTTCTTGAAGATTGTCGGTTTAAGTTTGCTCAAGGGTAGACTTGCGTTGTGCGGATGTATACTTGAGGATGAAACGCTCAAAAAGTTGCTTTTCATTTTGCTTTTACCCTATAATTATGGTATGCTATGAAAAGTCTAGATAAAAAGGAAGTTTAATATGACAAAATCCACTCTTTTTGTAGTTGCAATGGGTATGGCTTCGGCTGCATTTTGTGCAAAGCCAGTCGTGATACCTGATTTGCGTGAATGGACGGATGGCGAGGCTGTGGCCTATACTTTGCCAGCCACGCCCCGTATTGTGCTTGATTCTCAATGTCCTCAGTTGCGCCTTCATGCGGATGCTTTTGCGGAAGATCTTAAGCAATCTCAAGTGGTGGATGCATCTGCAACACCTATCAAGGGTGATATCCGTTTAAAGGTTGTCCCTGGTATCCTTGAGAATGAAGAAGGTTACATCCTTGAAGTCTCTCCCGATGCCATTACCATTACGGCGCCTACACCTTTGGGTGCTTATTGGGGTACGCGTACATTGGTTCAGGTCTTCCAGAATGAAAATGGCACTTTCCCCTCGGGTAAGGCGGTTGACTGGCCGCAATACAAAGTGCGTGGATTTATGTTTGACTGTGGTCGTAAGTACTTTGCACCTGCCACCATTGAAACACTCATTGATCTTTGCTCGTACTATAAGTTGAACGACCTCCAACTTCACTTGTCGGATAACTACATTTGGTTGCATAACTATCCGGGCGTGAAGACCGCTCAAGATGTGCTTGCGATTGAACCCTCCGCGGGTGCTTTCCGTTTGGAATCTTCAATTGAAGGTCTCACCGCAAAGGAAGGTGCATTCTCCAAAAAAACTTATCAATCGCTCGTGGCGCGTGCAGCTGCAAAGGGTGTACAAATCGTTCCGGAACTCGATGTGCCGGGTCATGCCCTTGCGATGGTGCGTGTGCGCCCGGACTTAATGTATAAGGGCTCGGTGGGTCATAAGCACGATTGTGAACGCGCTGCAATGTTGGATTTGGATAATCCTGAAACCTTTGATTTTGTGAAGAAAATCTTTGATGAATACATTGATGAAGGCATTTTCTCTGGTGATGTAATTCATATTGGTACAGATGAATATTATGGTGATGCAGAGAGCTATCGTGCCTTTACAGACAAACTCCTTAAGCACATTATTGCAAAGGGTAAGACGCCTCGCTTCTGGGGTTCTCTCCGTGCAAAGAAGGGAAAGACCCCTGTGGTTGTCAAGGGTACCCAAATGCACATTTGGTCGCTTGACTGGCAAGATCCTCGTGATGCGGTGAAAGATGGCTACGAAATCATCAATATTCTCGATGTTCACTCCTATGTTGTGCCGAATGGTACGGGTAATGTTGGTGCTTATGGAGACGATCTTAATGTTCGTCCTGTCTATGAAAATTGGACGCCTGGTACCTTTAAGCGTGGGGGTTGGGATTGCAGTGTTGATCCGACCAATCCTCTTGTATTGGGTGCCGCATGGGCCGTTTGGAATGACAATGCATTCTTGACTGACCCAGGCCTCTGTGGCCGTGATCTCTTGCCGATGATTCATAAGAACTGTGCGGTCTTTGCTCAGCGTACATGGGCAAAGGAAAATAGCCGTACTTATGATGCGTTCATTGAGGATATGAAGAAGCATGCACCCATCCTCGGCACCGAAAAACCGAAGGCTTGGACGAGTACTTATTTTGTTGAAGTGACTGCAGAACCACAATTGCTCGAAGGATCGGACGAACTTTCGCTCTATGCAGTTTCTCCTGTTGATGGAACGGTTGGCTTTGTGCGTGAAGAAGCACATTATTCTTTTGGCGTGAAACTTGACGCTGGTAAGACGTATGAAATCACCTTCGCGTCGAAGGATCGCAAGGCTTCTGTTTCCATTTTGCCGGTAGGTGCTCCTGAAAGTGAAAAGAAGACCTACGATGTGCCCAAGCGTCAACATTATCCCAATGCTTGCCGTTATTATACCTTGCCTTCGTTTGAAAAATAAGGGTAGGGGATAAGCATTAAAAAAGCGGGCGATGAAAATCGTCCGCTTTTTATTTTTAATAAGGCTATTAGATTATTCGTGTTAATTGTTGAGACCATTTAGAATGGTTCAACGAATATCTTTAGCGTTGCCAGCGCACATATGCTCCCGAGGGAAGTTTAAAGACTTCAGGTGCTCCTGTGAGGCACATTTCACCAGCAGAGAAGGTTCCGCCTAAACCATGAAGCGCTTGCGTGAGGATATTCTCTAAAACAATAGGTGTATGACCTGGCGTGTGTGCACTTAAAAGGAGGAAGAGGGGATTGTCGCTGAGTAAGTTGCGGCAAAGACGAAGCGTCTCGGTAAGGTCACGCTCAATCTTATAAGTTTCACCATTACCTCCACGACCATAGGTGGGAGGGTCAAGGATAATGCCATCGTAGGAGCGACCACGACGAAGTTCACGATTCATAAATTTGTGAACATCATCAACAATCCAACGAATGGGATGAGCCGCTAAACCATTGGTTTCTGCATTTCCACGCGCCCATTGAACCATCCCTTTGGAAGCATCCACATGGCAAACTTCAGCTCCCCCAATTGCAGAGGCTAAAGTTGATCCACCCGAATAGGCAAAGAGATTCAGCACACGAATGGTGTCACGACCTTTGGCTTTCGCTGTACGAACGGTATCTTTAATCCATGCCCATTGAGCGCGTTGTTCAGGGAAAATCCCGAGATGGCCAAAGTCTGTGCCAGAGAGACGAAACTTCGTGCCATCGACATTGATAATCCATTCTTTGGGGAGACGGTTACGACCGTGCCAATGATGACCATCTTCACGATCAAAGGTCGCATCGGCGGATTTCCAACGCTTGCTATATTGCGGTTGCCAAACGGCTTGTGCACAAGGACGCGCAAGGACAAGGTCACCGAAGCGTTCAAGCTTGGCGCCATTACCACTATCAAGGAGTTCGTAGTCGTTCATAAGTGTTTAGAAAAGGTCCTGTTGACGGAGTTGTTGAAGGAGTTGAAGCGCTGCATTAGCTTCGGCTTCTTTGAGCGAAGCGCCGGTTGCGATAGCTTCTTTATCGAGAACAATGGCTGCACATGTGAAGGTGGGCTTATGCTTGGGACCTTCTTGTTTGCGGCACTCGTAGCGGGGGTCAACCTGAAAGCGTTTTTGAGCAAATTCTTGAAGTGCCCCCTTGGGATTGGTGAGGGGGGCGTTTTCAAGGATGTGCAACGCTTGAATATCTTCGGGGAGAATAAGTGCTGACACAAAGGTCTCTGCAGCGGCTCTTCCACCATCTAACCAAGCCGCTCCAATAAGCGCCTCAATGATATCAATTGTTGCTTTCTTATTCCCTTGAAAGTTGGTGTTGAGCGAAGCAATCAATTGATTCCATTGGGGATAGAGTCGAGCACTGCGTTGATAGATGGCATCCCCTGAGACAAGGAGTTTTCGCATAAGCGTAAGCGTGCCTTCATCCGCCCTTGGGTACGCAATATAAAGCGTCTCAGAGATTAAGAGCTGTAAAACGGCATCTCCTAAAAATTCCAATCGTTGATAGTTGTAATTACCATTGGTTGCAGGAATCGTTAAGGCCTCTTGCAAGAGATCTTTCGATTTGAATTGATAGGGAAATGTTTGATGTGCGTCTTCTAAGAGCATGGGTTACTTTTTCTGCATGACAGAGGCTGCAACTTTTACAACCGATGCGATATCCGTAAGATTGGAGGGGAGGACCATCGTGGTACCTTCCTTGGCGAGCTTACCAAATTCAGCAATGTATTGTTCTGCGAGACGCAAATTAACGGCATCTGCGCCACCTTCGGTTGTGCTAATGGCTTGAGCAATGGCAGAGAGACCATCTGCAGTCGCTTGAGCCACGAGGAGAATTTCCTGTGCGCGACCTTCGGCTTCATTGATACGACGGGTCTTTTCACCTTCGGAGCGTGCGATAGCCTCTTGTTTTTCACCTTCTGCACGATTGATGCAAGCTTGGCGTTCACCTTCGGATTCGGCAATCATTGCACGCTTTTCGCGTTCGGCGCGCATTTGTTTTTCCATCGCATCACGAATGGTACGAGGCGGGGTGATGGATTTGATTTCGTAACGGGTAACTTTAATTCCCCAAGGATCCGAAGCTTTATCAACCGCACCGCAGATTGCCGCATTGATGGATTCGCGAACTTCAAAGATTTGATCGAGATCAAGCTTACCAATTTCAGAACGCATCGTGGTTTGAGCGAGCTGCGAAGATGCCCAAATGTAATTTTCGATACCATATGCCGCTTTTACGGGGTCCATCACCTGAAGGTAGATAATCCCATCGACATCAACGGTGATATTATCTTTGGTGATGCACTGTTGCGGTGGCACATCAATAGGGGTTTCCTTCAAGGTGCGCTTGTATGCCACACGATCAATGAAGGGGACCAAAATATGAAAGCCCGCTTCAAGGGTGCGATGATAACGACCGAGGCGTTCCACAATGTGTGCCGATCGTTGGGGAACAATATGAGAGGAAAAGTAGAGGATGACAACAACGACAATTGCCACAACGATGAGAATAATTGAGAGTTCCATGTGCTTCTCCTTGTCTTTAGGCGTTTATTTTTTGAACCGAAAATGTGATATTTTTACGACCGAGGATGACAGCCTTTTCGCCGACTTCAAGCGTGGTCTCAGCCGTTGCCGTCCAGGTCGAACCATTGACTTCAATGCGGCCTGCAATTTCAGGGGTGATGCGTTGGGTAACAAGAACAATGCGACCCGTAAACTCAGGGTCATCAGCATTGTTTGTTAGCGTCTCTTGTCGACCTTTAAAGGTTTGCTTAAAAATAGCTCTTCCAACAAAGAGTGTTGTGATGGAGGCAAAAATAAAGATGCCGACTTGCCAAGCAATGGACAACCCAGGAATAAGATAACAAAAGCCTGCAGTAATCAATGCCGCAAGACCAAAGAAAAAGATGACAAAACCCGGACAAACAAATTCTAAAAAGAGGAAGAGGACGCCGAGTAAAATCCACAAGAGACCAAATGAAATTGGCATAGGCACATTCTCCTTTAGCAAATAACCCCTCTATTATACCTTATTTATAAGTAAAGCGAAAGTCTTTTTTATCGATAAACGACAGCTATTGTCTTAAAAGTGTTACTTATCGTTGTAAATTATGTTATGAGATGGTATAGTATTAATAGATGTTTATTGTTGGAGAGAAGCATGCCAATCATTCTAGATAATCAATTGCGAGAGCAAATCGACTATGATTCTGTTCGTTTTCCGATTTCGTTCTTTCATGATGAATTGGAAACATTGGACCAATGGACAGGGCCCTTACATTGGCATCCAGGCTTTGAAATCGCAACCGCAGAACGCGGCGTTTTAGATTATCAAGTCGGAGAAGAACACCTTTTGCTAAATGCTGGAGATAGCATTTTTGTAAATGGAAATATTCTTCATGGCATTAAACAATTTTCAGGTGCAATTGCAGATCCCATGCCCAATGTTGTTTTTTCGGGTCGGTTAATCGCTCCAGAAAGTAGTCAAATCTATAAAAAATATATAACGCCCCTCCAACAATGTGAGGACTTACCCTTTATTGTCTTTCGTGCCAATGACACCTCTTTACAAGACGTACATCGTTTTATACAAGACATTTATCATTCTTTTCGGACGCAACCTCCTTGTTACGAAATGAGGATTCAGCGAGCCATAAGTTATCTTTTTGAATACATTTATTCCAACCTCAACACCTTTCCTCGGCATCCGTTAAATCGTATTCAACTGATGAACCAAATACGATTACAAAAAATGTTGGATTTTATTTATAGTCACTATAACGTGTCGATTTCGCTTGATGATCTTGCCCGTACAGCAAATGTGAGTCGCAGTGAAGTTGGGCGTTGTTTCAAAACCTTCATGAATCGTACGCCGTTTGACATCTTGATTCAACATCGACTTCAAGTCGCTCATAAAATGCTCGCAGAACGAATCCACACCATAGAAGAAGTCAGTAATGCTTGTGGTTTCAATACTGTAAATTATTTCCGCAGACAATTTAAAGCGAAATATGGGGTAACACCCGGGAAATGTT
>JAUNQZ010000005.1 GCA_030535915.1 bacterium | reverse complement strand
AACAACTGCAAGAATATGTAAAAAACTTAATACTATGCTGACCATTAATCAGCACCTCCATTTTCAAAAATAACGCCTAACCCATAGAGTGTAAGGGTCGGGTCAATGGCAATGTCAAGATCACTATCTTTTAGCACCCATTGTGCATATCCACCTGTTGCAACAACTTTCGCTTTTCCGCCAAAGGGTTTTTGAAGATGTTGAACGAGTTCTCGTACAATGCCACGATATCCCACATGTGCACCTAATGTGATGGCTTCTTCTGTACTACGACCAATTGCGGGAACCTCACCACCAAGTTCAATTTTGGGTAAGAGTGCGGTTTTTTCGTGAAGGTAGGTTGTCATTAAGGGTAACCCTGGTGTAATCACACCACCAATATACGCAGGTCGTTCATCGATGACTTCAAAGTTGAGTGCTGTACCGAAGTCAACAATAATGAGGGGGGATCCATAACGCGCCAAACCTCCAGCAGCGTCTGCGAGGCGGTCAGCTCCGATGCGTTCAGGATTAGGATAGTCAACGGTGAATCCTAAATTACTTTGAGCCGAAACAAAACGGGGAGTACACCCTAATGTTTCTCTTACGAGGCGTTTCCATTTGATGTTGACTTCTGGCACAACCGAAGCAATCGAAACACCTTCTACTGATTCAGAAGCAATTAAACGCAACATATCGGCACAAGCTTCAGGGCAACGACGAATGCCTCCATCGACACGGCTAACTCGAGAGACCTCGCCATCCTCGTAAAGACCGAGGGTGGCAGAGGTATTTCCAATATCTACGCAAACAAGTCGCATTAGATAACACTCCATTCAAGAGCCAAGTCAATGCTCGGAGCAGAGTGGGTGAGTCCACCAACGCTCAATGCATCCACACCTGTTGCAGCGATTGCATTTGCAGTCTTGAGATTAATACCGCCAGAGGCTTCAAGTTTCGTCTTTGAGGTCGTAGCGCGTGTAATCTTTACGGCTTCAGCCATCATTTCGCAAGACATATTATCAAGCATAATCCATTCGGGTTCTGCACGAAGGGCGGACTTGAGCTCTTCAAGTGATTCCACTTCAATTTCAACAGCAAGCAATGGATAGGCTTTACGAGCGGCTTCCACTGCAAGATCTAAACGGGTTGGATCGCCACCCGCCCACAAGAAGCGATGGTTGTCTTTCATCAACACGCGATCATAAAGACCAAAACGATGATTTGTACCACCACCACAACGCACGGCAAATTTCTCAAATACGCGCAAACATGGTGTTGTTTTACGGGTGTCAAGAACCATACAATCGTAGGGCTTCACGGCTTCTACAAATTTGTGGGTCAATGTTGCGGTGCCACACATACGCTGGATAAAGTTGAGTGCGGTGCGTTCCGCAGTAAGGATTGCACGAGCACGTCCTGTAAAACGCGCGAGGACACTACCTGCAGGTGCCATTGCACCATTGGGAATGCAGATTTCATAGGTCAATGTTGGATCAAGCAATTGCAAAATATACAAGGCAACATTGAGACCTGCTACACAACATTCTTCACGTGCTTGGATTTCACCTGTTGCAAGGACATCGGGTCCAACGAGTGCGAGGGTCGTTGCATCGCCAGAACCGATATCTTCTTTGAGTGCAGCCTTAATAGCTAAAATCGCACGGGAGTCTTTGGTCAAATCGGGTAAAGAGGCGGGATTGGGATTCATATGAAGTTCCTTTCTTTCTATTTCAATCGTACGTTTAAATTAAAGACGGGGCGCCAAGTCGGGATCGCTGGGAAGTTCAGCAATGAAATTCACAAGGAGTCGAATGGCATTTTCAACATCATTCATATCCAAAGTTTCAACGGGACTGTGCATATAACGCAACGGAATTCCCACTGTAACAACAGCGGTATCACCGCTTGCCATACGCATCGCATAAGCATTATTTCCCGAAGCGCGTGCACGCACTTGTAATTGTACAGGAATTTCTTCGCGACGAGCAACATCTAAAAGCAATTTGTGAAGTGCATTGTTGTAGAAGGGCCCTGTACTAATGATGGGACCTCCGCCAAGTTTTACATCGCCTTGCTTTTTACGATCTTCGGGATTGGCATCAGTTGCAAAGCCAACATCAACACAAATGCCAATGTTCGGTCGAATGAGACGCGCTGCATTTTCACCACCAATGAGGCCGAGCTCTTCTTGTACACTTCCTACGAGATGAAGTGCAACATTAATGGGGGTAAGCGGAGCATCTGCTAAACGACGCATAACTTCTGTAATCACATAAGCACCAATGCGATTATCAAAGCCACGGCATGAAACACGACTACCCGCGAGTTCGCGCCAACCCGTATCAATAACAACAGGTGCACCGAGTGCAATCATTGCTTCTGCTTCGGCTTTATCTTTCGCACCGATATCAACAGGTGCTTGAGAGAGATCGTTGGGAGCAACTTTTTCACGCTCAGCTGCAGTCATTACATGGGGTGGGCGAACGCCAAAGACACCATTCACAGGACCATTTTTCCCTTGAATAACAACGCGTTCACCTAAAACGGTTGGAATGGTAACCCCACCATTCGGTGTGAGGTAAAGGAATCCACGGTCATCAATGTAAGTCACAAGGAAGCCAATTTCGTCACAATGAGCATCTAGCATCACCTTTGTCGGAGCATCTTCATTGAGAACGGCATGTAAATTACCATGAATGTCAAAGGCACTTTCAACACCAACGCGTTGAAGATAATCAGCCATTAAACGCTGCCCTTCTTGTTCAAAACCACTCGGGGTTTGACAAGCAACGAGTTCTTTTAAAAAGGTGATTGGTTTTTTATCAGCCATAAGAAATCTCCCTTTAATTTATGCGGGGATTGCATTTTTTATCGCGGTGATAAGCGATACGACAAAGACAAAAAGGATAATGACGGGAATGCCCCAAGCCATATAGTGCCGCAAGAAATTGGGTAATTTTAAACCTTGCCCTTCATTGGCTTCTTGACGGAATTTCTCCCATCCCCAATACTTACGACAGACGCAAAAGACGAGAATTGCTAATGAACCTAAAGGTAAAGCGACATTGGAGACAAAGAAATCTTCCATATCCAAGATGCCAAGCTTTCCTAACTTGATATTCGCGAGAAGACCAAAGCTTAATGCGCATGGCAAGGAGAGGAGAAAAAGAAGTGGAGCTGTGCGTTTGATAGCCGTTTTACGCGAACATTGTCGATTGTCCATTGTCATTGCAATGATATTTTCAAAGACTGTGATGATGGTGGTAAGAGCTGCCAATGCAAGGAAGATGAAGAAAATCGCACCCACCCAAATACCTCCTGGCATTTGAGCAAAGACTTTAGGGAGTATAAAGAAGATTAACCCAGGGCCTTCATCGGGTTGACTCCCATAGGCAAAACAGGCAGGGAAGATAATTAAACCAGAGAGCAACGCGATAAAGGTATCAATGGCAATAATTTTAGCCGATTCGCCATAGAGCGAATGACTACGAGAGGTATAACTACCAAAAATGGACATTGATCCAATGCCGAGGGATAAGGTGAAGAAACTCTGCCCTAATGCCGCTGTGATAATGTCAAAAATATTTTTTTCTTTTAAAACGTCAAAGTTGGGAACGAGATAGAAATGTAGTCCCTTACCTGCGCCATCCAATGTGAAGACATAAATGGCAAGACCAATGAGGATGACAAAGAGAAACGCCATCATCTTTTTAGTAACATTTTCAACACCTCTCTTTAATCCAAGCGCACAGACCCCAAAACCAATAAGACAAACAACCGAAACCCAAAAAATTTGTGCAGAGGGCGAAGCTGTGAAGGTCTTAAAAAAGTTCTCTGCATAATCTGCATTGGTCGTAATTTCCTTCATATTAAACCAACCATTTAAAATAGCAATGGGGTAGGCAATCATCCAACCTGCAACCGTGGTATAAAACATCATTAACACCCAGTTGCCAGCAATCTGAAATTTCGAAATCGCTTTAAAGGGACCTGCATTTGAGGAGAGAACATTATACGATCGCACAATTGATGTTTTTGAAGCACGCCCTAAAGCGAACTCCGCAGTTAACATCGGCAAACCCAAAATAACGAGAAAGAAAATGTAAAGCAAGACAAAGAGTGCACCACCATATTGACCTACGATATAGGGAAATCGCCAAACATTTCCTAACCCAACAGCACAACCCGCTGAGACTAAAAGAAACCCTAAACTCGAGGCTAATGTTTCACGTTTTTCGTTCATGTTACACGTTTTCTTTTTTATGCTCTTTTTAGTTCCAATTCAAAGTCGCCCATTTTAACGATCAAAGTCGCCCATTTTGAAGTTGCGTTTCATCAGCCCTTAAAATAAGGCTTTTTAAGGGGTATGAAAAACATCTCTCAAAAACCACTCGTTTGGCACTCCTTCAAGCGTCACCATCGTACATGTATCAAACACACTTGGAGCGTGCGAACAGAGACTTCTTGCCAAATAAGCAATGGAAGACATGTGTCCAACCACAAGGATTTCTTCACCTTCAAGTGCTTCTAGAATTGATTTCATTGTGTAGGGATCGCCTGAAGGTGAAAAATCCATCAATTCGATGGGTTCAAGCGAAGAGCCTAACGCTTCTTGAATCAAGGCTGCTGTTTCTTGTGCACGTAAATAACCACTTGTGATAACATGCGTGAGTGAAGCGTCTTGTTCTGCGAGATGACACCCGACACTTCGTGCCTGCTCTCGTCCATAAGACGAAAGGGCAGGACCGCGATCGGTAAAAGTGTCAAGTGCATAGGCACCATGTCGAACAAGATACAATTTCATACTTTCATATAATATAGCAAATCTAACGAATGAATACACTAAAAAAGTGTAAAAACCTAAAAGTTTTCGATAAAAAAGTCAATGAATCACCTAAAACGATACTTCCCTTACCTTTTTTCCTATTAAAATGTGCTTTTTTCTTTTTGTTTTGAATAAAATGTGCTAAAATAAGGGGGTTATGGAAAAGAATTTAACCCCTAAACGCACTGTCGTTATTGTCGGTCGCCCGAATGTTGGTAAGTCCGCACTCTTTAATCGTATTGCGAATCGTCGTATCGCTATTGTACACGACCAGAGCGGTGTGACACGTGACCGTATTGTTCGTGAAGTGGCTTGGCATGATGAGAGCTTCCACTTGGTTGATACCGGAGGTATTCGACTTTTTGATGGTACACAGGAAAAGAATGTCATTGAAATGGCTGTCCGTGATCAAGTTGATGTCGCCATCGCTGACGCTGCGGTAGTCATTCTTGTTGTAGATGTTCTCGCGGGGCTTCAACCTGCGGATGAAGAAGTCGCTCGTCTCGTCCACAAGAGTGGGCGTCCTTGCTATATCGCTATTAATAAGTGCGACCTCCCTCAACATGAGCGTGGGGCAGGGGACTTTGACCGTCTCGCATTTCCTTCTTTCCTTGTCTCTGCACAGCACAATCGTGGCATTGATGAGCTGATGGCTCCTGTTGTAAAAGCATTGCCGCCGAAAACGGAAGCTGAACTTGCTGAAGCTGCAAAACCTCTTCGTGTTGCAATTGTTGGTCGACCAAATGCTGGCAAGAGCAGTTACATTAATCGTCTCCTTCGTAGCGATCGTGTCATTGTTAGTAATGTAGCAGGAACGACCCGAGACTGTGTGGATGTGCCATTTACGATCGGTTCTGGTCCAACGGCTCGTCGATATACGCTCGTTGATACAGCAGGTATGCGTCATGTCCATAAAATCGATACTTCGGTGGAACGTTTCTCTCTTTTCCGTAGTGAAGAAGCGGTGCGTGAATGTGATGTTGCTGTCCTTGTGATGGACGCAGAAATCGGTCCGACCACGCAGGATAAATTCATTTCGTCAATGATTCAACGTGAAGCTAAAGCATGTATTATTCTCATTAATAAATGGGATCTTGCACGAGCCAAGGGCTTTACTGAAACAGCGGCGATAGAGCACATGCGTGAAATGCTTCCCTTCTTGCGACATGTCCCTGTGGTCTTCATGAGTGCACAAGAGGGCTACAATGTGCGTAACAGTATCGAAGCCATTGATCGTGTCGCGATGAATCAAAAGCGTGTTCTTCCAACGGGTGTCTTAAACCGAACCCTTGCGAATGCACTTGCACGCACTCAGATGCCAAGCAAAAATGGTCGCCAATTGCGTTTCCATTATGCAACGCAAACGGGTAATAACCCAATGATTCTTCGTCTTTTTGTCAATGATGCACGCTTGGCAACGAAACCCTTCCAAGATTACATCGTTCGTAACATTCGCGAAGCCTTTGACCTTGAAGGTGCTGCAATGATTTTGCAATTCCGCTCGCGTATAAAATCGGACGGTTCGAAGAAGGAAGAGGAACCCGACGAAACCCTTCTCCCAGATGGACAAAAGCGTCGTCCTATTGCGAAGGGGCGTTCTCCCAAACCCAAACCGCAACGCTCTCGTCGCGAAAAGCCATCGCTTGGTCGAGGAAAAAATAACCTCACCCCGAAATCTCGCCGACCGCATCGTTAAGGGAGAGGCTAGGGGATGATTCCAATCGAAATCACCACAGCAAATGAGGGCATCCGACTCGATGCCCTCATTGCTTCATATTATCCCCACCTTTCGCGTGCTACAATTAAACGCTTCATTGACCAAGGAAATATCCTTCGAAGTGATGGTAAAAAGTGTACAAAAGGCGATAAAATCAGCCTTTTGTACACCTATATGCTCACGAAAGAACCCGTTGAGCAAACCCTTCAACCCAATCCAGATATTCCCCTTCATATTCTTTATGAAGACGAAGCGTTATTGGCGATAAATAAACCTGCCGCCATCAATTGTCAACCCAACAAAATTGATGAAACAGATACCCTCGCAAATGCACTTTTGAACTATTGCTCACCCCTTGAAGGGGTGGGGGATAGTCCATTAACATGTGGGATTCTTCATCGTATTGACTTTGATACCTCGGGATTGATTCTCGTTGCAAAAAATCAATCCATTTACAATCAGTTACGCGAACAATTTGCAGCACATACGGTTGAGAAACATTATGCAGCACTTGTAACTGGACGTATCACCACGCCAACGAAACTTGAACATTACCTCGCACACAATCCTCGTTGCCCAGGACGGATGGTTGATGCGAGCCAATGGCATGATGTTAAACGTCCCATGTACGCAGCGACAGCTTATGAACCGCGTTGGCAAAGACAACTTCAAAACCATCCCGTTTCGCTCCTTGATGTCACCATTTTCACAGGGGTCACCCATCAAATCCGTGCACAACTCTCCCTCGCAGGTTATCCAATTGTTGGAGATAAACAATATGGCGGGCTTCAAATTGAAGGCTTCCCTCGTCACTTCCTCCATGCAGCATCTGCACAATTTATTCATCCACTTACGCAACGCTCAATGACGCTCCAGGCTCCGCTTCAAAAAGATCTTACCAAACTTTTGAGCAAAATAAAATAAAGAGTAGGGGACATTCCCCACCCCAAAATAAAAGTTAGAAAAAATTGCAATTCCTAGACGATAAAAAGCATAATTTCAACAAATATACGAGTTATCCATAGAATAATACTATATCATTTATATCATTGCTAAATTTAATATTCCTTCATTAGTTATTTTGTAAAAAGTGATTATCCTTATACGAGTTATCCATAGAATAATACTATATCATTTATATCATTGCTAAATTTAATATTCCTTAGTGAGTTATTTTGTAAAAAGTGGTTATCCTTACTTGTAGTGCAACCTAAAATTTTACTTTATAATGCTTAGAAGATTTATTATTACACGATAAATGTTTGATTATCAACATTAACAATATTTAAATGATTAGATGGCGAAGTATAAGACTCAATAATTTTGATTTAAGATTATTTTGATTTGGAATAAGTTTTATAAAATGTATCTTTGAATAATATATTGATTGATTTTAGACTTAAGTTCATCGTTCAGAGGATTGTTTTGAAAGATAAAATACATTTCTTTTTGATTGAATTATTAAAATGTAAAAAAATAAACCTATAAAATTTGGCAATGGTTCGTATAAAGTATCAATTTAAAAAAAGTACGGACCACTTTATGTCGTAACTTGCATTATGCGACACATGTATAATTTGTTCTTAATTACTTTATAAGAGGATGATTTCCTATTATGATGATTTTATTTTGACTTACATGACAGGCGGACTTTTATGGACTGTTGGGAATTGAAATAGTAACCGCTTCAAAAGATTCGTGGTCGATCCTCTAAAATATCCAATACCATCGCAATTGTTTTCTTTTGTATTATATTGTTTGTTGCAGTTGTGCATAATAGTTTGTATGACAGTTATTTCCTATTACCATTTTTTACCGAACAAATATTAAATACATTTCATTTTAAATTTTGATTTTATAAATAGAGATTAAAGATTTATAGCCAAGAGATTTCGTTGCGGAAATGGTGTTATTTTGGTATAATTAAATCTAATTTATTTTAAGGAAGTGTCTATGAATACTGTACGCAAAGTTGTTAAGCCTCGCACTAAAATGGTAGACAAATCAAATGATGCCGTTGTTGATGGAAACGCTCAAGAACGAACCAATAAGCCTCGTCGCAATCGTCATCATGTACGAAAGCCGGAGAATGCTCCGTCCCCTACCCCCGTGGCAACGACTCCCACTTCAGATGGGCTCGTAACTAAGCACACTCCCTCTGCGATAAAATCACAAGATCGTGATGCTCAAACGCGTCATTTGACATTGCTTGGAGCAAAGTCAACACAGTATAGTGATAAGTATACACCTGCGATTTTGGAAGTTTTTGAAAATCGCCATCAAGAATACGATTACTTTGTGAAGTTCAATTGTCCAGAGTTTACCTCGTTATGCCCGATTACAGGACAGCCCGACTTTGCAACAATTTATATTAGTTATATTCCAGATCGTTTAATGGTTGAAAGCAAGAGTTTAAAGCTTTATCTCTTTGGTTTCCGTAATCATGGTGCTTTCCACGAAGATTGTATCAATATCATTATGAAGGATCTTATTAAGTTGATGGCGCCGCGTTATATTGAAGTTTGGGGTAAATTTTTGCCTCGTGGCGGTCTTTCAATTGATCCATATGTTAATTATGGTCGTCCATCAACGCAATGGGAAGAATTTGCTCGTCAACGCCTTTTAATGCACGATTTATCGCCTGAATTGGTTAATAATCGTTAAAGGAACATTACGATGGATCCGATTCTTGTTGTTTTCTCAGGTGGTCAAGATAGCACAACATGTTTAATGCAAGCTATTAAAGAACGCGGCGCTGAGCATGTACACACAGTGACCTTTAATTATGGTCAACGCCACGCTTTAGAGGTTGAACTTGCTGCTGAAATTGCCAAAGAGCAACGGGTTGCGTCTCACAAAGTTATCACGGTTGACTGGTATCGCGATATTACTTCAAATGCATTAATGGATACGGAAACACCTATCCAACGCGAAGCGGATGCCCCCTTCCCTAACACTTTCGTTGATGGACGAAATGCACTTTTCCTTTTGACTGCAGCGATTTATGCCAAAAGTAAAGGCATTTATGATTTAATGATTGGTGTAAGCGATGCGGATTATAGTGGATATCCAGATTGTCGTGAAGTCTTTGTGCGGTCAATGAATGAAACACTTAACCTTGCAATGGGGTGTACTTTTAACATTTTTGCACCCTTACAACACTTAACAAAAGCTCAAGAATGGGCTTTAGCCGATCAGTTGGGTTGCTTAGAGTATATCCGTGAGCGAACATTGACATGTTATGAAGGTATCCCTGGTGATGGTTGTGGAAAGTGCCCAGCCTGTCAACTTCGTGCATATGGACTTAACACATATTTAGCATCGCGTCATGATTAAGAAGTTTTTACTCCCATTTCTTACGATTCTGTTTGTGGTGATCATTGGTTGGCTTTGTCGTGGTTGTTTTGTGCAACTTTCAACGCCTACAGATGCAGATGCATTAACCTATCGTCGTGCACATCTTGCATTAAACACGCTTGATCCTGCGCATGGTTCTGATACAAGTGTTAATAGTGCGATGTCACTTGTTTTTCAACCGCTTCTTGAATATAGCTACACGGAACGACCCTATAAACTTATTCCAGGCGCTGCAGAAGCTTTGCCTACGTGTAATGAAGATGGTACTGTTTATACCTTTCGTTTACGTGAAGCTTATTATGTAGATGATCCTTGCTTTAAAGGGAAACGTCGTCGTGTGACTGCACATGACTTTGTTTATGGATGGAAGCGCTTGGCGGATAAATCTATCGGAGGCTCTGGATATTGGATTGTCGCAAATATTAAGGGTATTCCTGAGTTTTCAGCGAAATCTGCCGATCTTATGGCTGAACTTCATGGCTTCACAGAGAATAAAAAAGAGGAGCTCCTCAAAGAGCGTCGAGCGGAACTTTATCAGCATGAGGTTGAAGGGCTCATTGCTTTAGATGATCAAACATTACAAGTTACATTGTCGAAACCTAACAATCAATTTTTGTGGTGTTTAACGATGTGTTATATGGCTCCTGTCCCACCTGAAGCGGAAGCCTATTATGGAAAACAACTTGCTAAACATCCCATTGGGGCAGGTCCTTATAAATTACGCTCATGGCAACGCGGCTATGAGATGGTCTTTGACCGAAATCCAGAATGGTTTGGTTGGAAAGAGGTTGATTTTAATGGTCCCGAAGTTCCTTTCGAAACCATTCGTTATTGCATTGTTAAGAATGCGCTTACACAATGGTTAATGTTGCTCAATGGTCAATTAGACTTCTTAGAGCAAATCGATCGTAGCAATATGGATGTTGCCGTGGATCCCGAAAAGGGGCTTACGGATGAGATCAAGGCGCGTGGTGTAAAACTTTTTGTGACACCTGCTAATAAAGTTTATTATCTCGGCATTAATACAAAAGATGCGACATTAGGTCCTAATAAGAAATTGCGTCAAGCGCTCAATGCTGCGTTTTGTTCAGATGCATGGAAAAAGCACTACCGTGGACGTGCAGAAAGACTCAACTCTGTTGTCCCTCATCATCTCGAAGGCGCCTTGCAAACGCCCTTTGCCTATCAATATGACCTTGATAAAGCAAAAGCATTGTTAGCCGAGGCGGGTTATCCAGGAGGTATTGATCCCACAACGGGTAAACAACTTCGCCTTACGGTTGAAGTCGGCAATGACTCTGCAGATACAGCTGAATCAATGGAATTACTTGCCTCTTTTTATGCTCAAATGGGCGTCAAACTTGAGATTTCGGTGAATACATGGCAAGCGTTGCAAGATAAAATTCGTTCGGGTAATGCACAACTCTTCTTAATGGGTTGGGTTGGAGACTATCCCGATTTGGAAACCTTCTTACAACTCTTCATTAGTAAGAATACCCCTACTCCAAATTATTCAAACTTCACCCATGCAGAAGTAGATGCCTGTTATGAACGCGCTGTTGTTTCTCGTAATCCCGAAGAAATTACAGCGTGTTGGACGCGCATTCAAGAGATTATCTTAGATGAATGTCCTTGGGTTTTATTGCATTCGGCGATTGATTTTACATTGGTACGCGACCGTGTTTTGAACTATATGCCACACAACTATCCTTATGGAATGGAAAAGCACTATCGCGTGAAAAACCCTCGGATTAAGGAATAAAAAACGGCCCGTAGAGGGCCGTTTTTCTTGCACATTTTAAGTTTTTGTGATACACTCATTTTATCCACACTATGGGAGGATTGCGTTATGCTAAAACATCATTGGAAACGCTTTAAAATTGCAACTTCCGAACGCTTCAAGCCTGCTTTATTGACCTGTTTTAAAGAAGGCTACTCGACCAAAACATTGACAGCTGATCTTATTGCAGGTCTCATTGTTGCAGCCGTGGCGCTACCGCTTGCTATTGCTTTTTCTATTGCGGCGGGACTTTCACCACAAGCCGGTCTCATTACAGCTGTTGTTGCTGGCTTTTTAATTTCTGCCTGTGGTGGCTGTCGCGTACAAATCGGTGGTCCAACGGGTGCCTTTATTGTGATTATCTATGGGATTGTTATGCAATTTGGTACCGGTGGATTAATGATTGCCACTATTATGGCTGGTGCAATCCTTATTATTCTTGGACTTTGTGGACTTGGATCTATTATTAAATATATCCCCTACCCCGTGACGGTGGGCTTTACTTCAGGTATTGCACTGATTATCTTTACGGGACAAATTGAAACCCTTTTAGGTTTAAATTGTACACCTGCGCTTGCTCAATTAGGCTTTGAAAAAATGCCAGGTGAATTCATTGAAAAGATTGACGTCTATATTCACTCCATCAAAACCATCAATTGGTATACACTTGCTCTTTCGCTCATTACCATTTTGATTTGTGTTTATTGGAAGAAGGTCACACAAAAAGTTCCTGGATCAATTATTGCTATTCTTGTCACAACGATTGGTGTTTGTGTCGGTAAAGCTTGTGGTTGGGAAGCCATGCATCAGGTTACAACAATTGGTTCAAAATTCCCCGATGTAGCACAAGGCGTTGCTTTTGCGTTACCTTCGTTTGATTTTTCCAATGTGGATATTCGAGCATTAGTTTCGCCCGCGATTTCGATTGCACTTTTAGCGGGTATTGAATCGTTACTTTCGGCTGTGGTTGCTGATGGTATGACAGGTAAACGCCATCACTCGAATACTGAACTTATTGGTGAAGGCATTGCCAATATTGCTTCGCCACTTTTAGGTGGGATCCCGGCTACAGGCGCCATTGCTCGTACAGCAACCAATATTAAGAATGGCGGTCAAACGCCAATGGCGGGTATTTTTCATGCGCTCTTTTTGCTTATTATTATGCTTTTCCTTGGGAAATATGCAGCGATGATTCCAATGGCGACCTTAGGAGGCATTGTTGCAGTTGTAGCTTACAATATGAGTGAACTTCATCTCGTGAAAGGGATGTTTAAAAGTACGCGCTCGGATGTTCTCGTGATGTTAACGAGTTTCCTCTTAACGGTCTTGATTGATCTTACCGTTGCGATTCAAGCGGGTGTTTTATTAGCGGCCTTTCTTTTCATCCGTCGTATGAGTGAATCAACCGAAGCGCGTAATGTAACGCGTGCACTTTCGGGAGATTTTCATCCCACAGGGCCTCGAGCAGATGACTTAAATCAGTTGGATATTGCAATTCCTAAAGGGGTTGAAATCTTTGAAATTTATGGTGCACTCTTCTTTGGTGCAGCTGATAAATTTAAAGATACGGTGCTTTCACAACGCCGCCGTCCGAAGATTCTTATCTTGCGCATGCGTCATGTGCTTGTGCTTGATGCGACCGCATTACATTCATTGGAAGAAGTCTACTCACATACAAAGAATAAAGGTGTGACTTTAATTCTTTCAGGTGTGGCCGCACAACCTTTAATGTTAATGGCTCGCTCAGGATTTCTTGATAAGATTGGTCAAGAAAATGTTCATGGTCATATTGTGGATGCTTTGAAACGAAGTCACGAAGTTTTAGAACTCCCCCTCCCCTAAAAGGATGTTTATGAAATCGATTTATCTCTTTGCTTCACTCGCACTTTTTATGGCAATGCCACTTTTTGCAGAAAAAGGCTTTGCAAAATCGACCGTTCCAACACCCGATGGTTGCCTTCAACTCAAGGTGCAAAAGCCAAAAGGTGAACACGACCTTAAGAAAGCCATGGACATGGCAAAGGAAGAAAACAAGTTTTTGCTTGTTCAATATGGTCGTGAAAATTGTACCAACTGTCAAAAGGTGTGGAATATGCTTGGCGATGGACGCGTCAAGCTCCCCGAGGATTACATCTACGCCGATGTTTCGGTGGATGATGCTGAAACGCGCATGATTTTTGAAGCGACCTTTTCCGTTACGGATGATGGTCGTTATTATCCCTTTTTGGTTGTTATGGGACCTGATGGTTCACAACTCGCCTTTCGTTCTGGGCTTGGCACACCTGAAGAATACAATGCGATGTTAAAGAAAGCACGAGAAGACTACGCAATCGGTTATTAATCCATGGATCAATTGCACGCAACGCTTTACCAAACCTTTGGCTTCAATGAATTTCGACCTGGACAAGAAGCGATTATTCGTACACTTCTTGACGGACGAGATGCGTTGGTTGTGATGCCAACGGGTTCAGGCAAAAGCCTCTGTTTTCAATTGCCAGCATTAATGTTTGAAGGAATGACCCTTGTCGTTTCTCCTTTAATTGCATTGATGAAAGACCAAGTGGATGCTTTGCGTGCACGTCGTATTCCTGCGGCTTATATTAACTCCTCCCTCTCTGCGGAAGAAACCACAAGTATTTTGAAACGCATGCGTCGAGGCGCGTATAAACTGCTCTACGTCGCACCCGAACGTTTTCGTAATCCCCGCTTTTTAGAAGCACTTCGAGAGACGCAACTCTCTATGCTTGCAATTGACGAAGCGCATTGTATTAGTGCATGGGGACATGACTTTCGTCCTGATTATCTACATCTTGGCGAAATAGTTGCTCAACTTGATGCTTCCGTTCGCATCCTTGCTGTCACAGCGACCGCAACAGATGCCGTCCAAGAGGATATTATTGCCAATCTTGCGTTAGGACAACACGGACGAGCACCTCAAGCAACCTTTATTACCGGCTTTGCTCGACCGAATCTCTCGCTCAATGTGACACGCGTTCGTTCGCACATGGAAAAACTCGAACGTCTCCTCACAGTCATTGAATTTTTCCGGACTGGTATTGTTTATTGTTCAACGCGTAAGATGGTTGATCGTGTGAAGCAACTCCTTGCCGATCATAATATTAAGGCTCTTACTTATAATGGTGCGATGGGTGATGCTGAACGAACCGCCACCCAAGAAGCCTTTATGCGACGAGAGGCGCCTGTTGTGATTGCGACCAATGCTTTTGGTATGGGGGTTGATCGCGCGGATATTCGATTTGTTGTTCACTGGGATGTTCCAGGATCAATGGAAGCGTATTATCAAGAGGTCGGACGTGCAGGACGTGATGGCGCCTTTGCTTGGTGTGAACTCCTCTACACCTATGCCGATGTCAAAACCCAAGAATTCTTTATTGCAGCTGCCAATCCTCCTGCCGAACATGTTTATGAACTCTATGCCACACTTCGTAATGCTTGTTATGAATCAACTGACGGAAGCGTTACCTTGAGTCCTGAAGCTTGGGCAGAGCGCGCCGGAATAAAATCCCCCTCCACCGTTCGCCATCTCGTTGCGCTTTTCGATCGCAAAGGACTTCTCACGCGTACACGACATGTTGGAGAACAATACTCCGCGATTTCGATTCCCAAAGATTTTGACAAAACGCAACTTCAAATCATTTGCCAAGAACTCTCTCGAAAAGAAAGTGCGGATCGCGAACGCTTACGCGAATTTCTTGATTATGTTAGTGCGCGTCATTGTCGTCATCGCTTTTTACTCGGTTACTTTGGCGATACCACAAAGACTCATCACTGCACGAAATGTGACAATTGCTATCCCATCCATTCCTTCCCTCCTCGAAAGCAACCCTCTGCAGAACGCCTCACGCATTTACGCATGATACTCTCTTGTATTGTTCGTCTTCATGGGCAAGGTTACTATCCTCTTGTTGCACAAATTTTAAGAGGTGAAGCACCAAAAGATTATCAGCAACTTTCGACATACGGCATTCTCACCAAACTTTCCCATGACGAAATTGTTGCTCACTGCCATGCCCTTGAAATTGATGGGTATATCCTTGATATGCAACTGACACCGCGTGGATATGATTTAGTTCTCGATCGCGTTTCCCCCCAACCCATCGCACTTCCTCGTCTTCATGTTGAGGTTCATCCAACCTCTACTGCATCGAAAAAGTCACCCCAAACACCTCCCCCACCAAAGAAACCTTCTCTTCCACAAGAAGGTCTCGCCGCTGCACTTCGTAAATGGACCGCTCAAGAAGGTCAACGCCGAAGTCTCCCAGCCTATTGCATTCTCAATTCAAAAACAATTGGTGAAATTGCAAAGCGTCGACCCACCACCGAAGAAGGTCTTCGTCTCATTAATGGCATCGGTGAAATTAAACTTGCAAAGTACGGCGAAGCGATTCTTTCAATCGTAGAAAATTACGAGTAAAAAAACGGTGTTTCTTCTCCCTTTTCTTTAAAGCTTATTGAAGCGATTTTCAAAGTCGCCCATTTTCAAGCTCAAAGTCGCCCACTTTGCTCGTCAAAATGGGCGACTTTGAAGAGCAAAACAATAAGCCTTGATTTTAAAGGCTTTTAAGGGATAATAAAAAAATCACTATTTTACGTCTTTGAAGAACTCAAAAAGTGGATTGAAACACACGTTGATAATCTGAAATAAAAAAGGTTCCCGTGTTGGGGAACCTTTTTTAGAACTTGCGGATAAACGCAAAGATGCTTACTTGCCAGCGATTTGACCCGAGAGCGCAAGCATGCGAGCTTCGACCGACTGAATTTCAGCGAAGCCCTGTGAGCTGACAGGATTGACGCCATCGGAAGCTTCCATCGAGCTGTCAGCTTCGTTGTAGATGGTGTGAGGGCAACCGGTGAGCGCATCAAAGATGATGTTCCCCTTGTAGAGGGAGAGGGTGACGGTGCCATCGGCATATTGTGCGAGCGTGTCCACAGCATTGCGTGCAGCAAGGCAGGTGGGATCATAATAGCGACCATCATAAATTTCATCGGTGATGAGCTTGGAGAGCTGCATGAAGAAGAGGGTTGCGTGACGATCCATCGTCGCCTGGTAGACATAACGGATGGCGGTGCCGAGGAGTTCCATACCCGGAGCTTCGTAGACGCCACGGCTCTTCGTACCGATGATACGATTTTCAAGCGCGTGCTTCATGCCGATACCATTACGACCGCCGATTTCGTTCGCAAGCATCATAGCTTCGAGCGGCGTGACATCCTTGCCATTGATTTGAACGGGGCGACCCTTCGAGAAACGGATGGTGACTTGTTCCATCTTGTCTGGAGCCTGCCAAGGCCAAACACCCATGGTGGGTTCAACGATGGACATGGAGGTTTCCATGCTTTCGAGGTCTTCGGCTTCGTGCGAGAGACCGGCCATGTTTGCGTCGGTCGAGTATTTCTTCTTACCGCCAGCAAAAGCAACAATGCCGAACTGAGCAAGATAATCCACCATTTGTGTACGACCCGGGAACTTTTCTAAGAGACCCGCATCACGCCACGGTGCATAGACCTTCATTTCAGGTGCGAAGACATTGGTGTAGCGCTCAATACGCATTTGGTCATTTCCACGACCGGTTGCACCATGGACGAGCACCTGCACGCCACGCTTCTGCATTTCAGGAATAAGGCCTTTGATGGTGACGGCGCGACCGATACCGGTGGAGTTCCAATAACCACCGTCATACATTGCCTGGCACTTGATGGCTTCCAAGCAAGCATCTGCCATTTCATTACGCAAGTCAACGATGATGGTTTCAATTCCGCAAGGCGCCATACGCTTTGCAACATCATTGATATCTTTTTCGTCAGGCTGACCAATGCCACCGGTGAAACCAATGACCTTAACGCCAGCTTCCATCATCACTTTTGCAATTGTACGAGAATCAAGACCGCCCGAAACACAGGTGCCTGCAACCATTCCCTTGAGATCATCTAAAACCATTGCCATGGATAGCATTCCTTATTATAATCACTTGAATTAAAAAAAGCACGAAGAGTATATCATATTTTGTAAAAAAAGAATACTTTAATTTTCTTTTTTCAAGAAATTTGTTATACTATGGGACATGAATGACGAACATCTCCTTCCAACGCCCAAAAGTTTACAATCGGTTATTGGCGCTCTTTTATTTGGAGCAGAAGAACCGTTGTCAATGGATGCTTTGCGTAAAATTCTTCAAACGGTCGGTGAAGATGCACCTGAAGCATCGGTTGAAAAATCGTTCTCGAATATTTCTATCAATCAAATTCGCAATTATCTTGATGATATTGGAGCGCTGTTGAAACATGCTGATCTTGGGTTGTGTTTGTGTGAAGAAGATGGTAAGTTCTCATTGCGTACGATTCCTGCCGCAGCCCCTTGGTTACGAACATTACTTAAAGCTCCACCACCCCAAAAACTCTCGCGTGCAGCACTTGAAACATTAGCCATTATCGCTTATCGTCAACCTATTTCGCGTGCAGAGATTGAATCCGTTCGTGGGGTTTCGGTTGATCACACTGTACGCGCACTCTTAGAACTTAATCTTATTCGTACTGTTGGTCGAAGTGAACTTCCTGGGCGTCCGTTTCTTTATGGGACGACCTCCTCCTTCTTAGAGCATTTTGGTCTCAAAGATATTAAGGAACTCTCTCATCCTATGGGAGATTTAACTCCGCGTGAAGATGAACTCCCCTTCTTTAATTAAGGACCTCTATCTTCACATTCCCTTTTGCACTGGGAAATGTGCGTATTGTGCCTTTCACTCCGGGCTTCCCCCACCCCATCCAGAAAATTATGTCGACACACTTATCGAAATGAGTCGACCTTATCTTTCTTCACTCGCACCGTTACAAACGGTCTATTGCGGAGGTGGGACACCAGGACTCCTTGGCGTAGAAGGTTTCAAACGATTGTCGCAAGCACCTTTTATGATTCTTGATAAAGATTATGAATGGAGTGTTGAACTTCACCCAACGACCTGTACGCCGCTTTTACTTGAAACACTTGCAAAACTTGGCGTAAATCGTATTAGCATTGGGGTTCAATCTTTCTCGGATGCAACGCTTCTTGCATGTAACCGTCGTCATACCGCACAACAAGCACGAGACGCAATTGCACTTGCGCGTTCCTTTATTCCTGACACCGGCATTGATTTAATCGCAGGTTTACCAGGAATTGATGAAATGCTTTGGCAAAAGACATTAGAGGAAGTCATTGCCTTAGATTTGCCCCATCTTTCGGTTTATGGACTTTCCATTGATGAAGGAAGTCGGTGGCATCGAGAAGGTCGCCCTTCTCCTGATCCCGACCTCCTCTGTGACGGGCTTGCTGTCGCGGCGGAAATGCTTACCGCTGCAGGTTTTGAACGTTATGAAACCTCCAATTATGCCAAACCGGGCTATCGCTGTAAACACAACCTCAACACGTGGCGTGGCGGCGATTATCTTGGATTGGGCGAAGGTGCGGCATCGCGTTTAGGACGTCAACGATGCGATGGCTTTGGACAAATCACAACGCTTACATCTTTAGAAGATGCACTTGAACGCGTGCTCACACATCTTCGCCTTTGCGATGGTTTCCCTTTAGAAACATTACTGTCTCGTTTTCCCATCCTCGAGCCTTACCGTGAGGCATGGAAAAAAACACTAAAAGCATTTGAACAGTATGGATTACTCACCGCGCGTGGTGCGCCAACAACGCGAGGGTATGAAGTGCTTGATGCCATTACCCGTGCATTCTACTCCGAAGCGGAAGCTTTTCAATAAGACGCGCAATCCACGCGAGAAGTTCATCTTCCGTTTTTTCTTCTGGCAATGGCCGATTTGCGAAGTGTGGCATGACTGCATGGTTGAGTCGTGCATAAAGTGAAACATGTGTTGGCGTTGCGTGAATTTTAATCACATCACGCATTGATGCATTCACACGAAGCATTGCAACTTTAAAGGTTCGTTCTGCAGGTGGAGGCAATGTTCCATAACGATCCATCATTTCTGTGCGAAGCTCGCGCAATTCTGCAAGATTCGTTGCTTCTGCCATGCGACGATAGAGATTCATGCGTTGCGATTCATCCTCGATATAATGGTAAGGAATCGCCGCCGCATTTGCGCCCATTGCGCCTGGAGAGGTATTGAGAAATTCAAGGGTGATTTCAGTATCAATCAATCCCACCATTGGATCGCCTTTGAGACGCGCAACGGTCCGACGAAGCAGTTGGCAATACAACCCAAAGCCAATCGCCGCGATATGTCCACTTTGCGCTGCACCGAGTAGATTTCCCGAACCACGAATTTCAAGATCTCGCAATGCAATTGCATAACCTGCCCCTAACCCACTGTGACGCTTTAATGCTTGCAAACGTTGACGCGAATCTTTATCGAGAACAATATCTGTCGGCAACAAAAGATACGCAAAGGCTTTCACGCCCGATCGTCCAACACGCCCTCGTAATTGATACAAATCTGCAAGTCCAAAACGATCCGCACGATCAATCAAAATGGTATTCGCGCGTGGAATATCAATCCCACTCTCAACAATCGTTGTACAGAGCAGGACATCTGCTTCTCCACGTTCAAAGGCTTGCATTGTATGCGCGAGTTCTTTAGGAGACATTTGTCCGTGACCAATTAAGACACGCGCCTCTGGAAGTAAAGATTTTATGCGCTGATAGACGCGACCGATGGTTTGCACGCGATTGTATAAATAATAAACTTGTCCACCGCGAGCGATTTCATCTTGAATCGCTTTCATAAGAATCGCATCTGTATCATTGTGCAAAATCGTCTCTACCGGCAAACGATTTTGTGGCGGCGTTTGAATTAAGGAAAGATCCCGCGCTCCCGTTAACGAAAGATAAAGCGTACGAGGAATTGGCGTTGCACTCATGGTCAGCACATCGACCAACGCTCGAAGTTGTTTGAGTTGTTCTTTATGAACGACGCCAAAGCGTTGCTCTTCATCAATAATCAGTAATCCTAAATCCTTAAAGGGAATATTCTCTGTAAGAATCGCATGTGTTCCAATGAG
Source organism: bacterium (assembly GCA_030535915.1). Taxonomy (GTDB): domain Bacteria; phylum Verrucomicrobiota; class Kiritimatiellia; order RFP12; family DVOR01; genus Spyradenecus. The sequence continues at coordinate 12,586 of JAUNQZ010000005.1, read as the reverse complement.
AATGTCAACCTTTCCCTTCGCTGCGGCTGCACGGGTGAGCGCGCGTTGATGCTTGGTGCGAAATCGCGAAAGCACTTCAATCCGAATGGGAAATGCAGCCATACGATCACAAAACGTCGCGTAATGTTGTTCCGCCAAAACTGTTGTTGGCGCGAGCAGAACGACTTGTTTATGATTACACACAGCAATAAATGCCGCACGCATTGCAAGTTCTGTCTTGCCATATCCCGCATCACCACACAGGAGACGATCCATGGCAATCGGCGTTGACATATCGTTCTTAATGTCTTCCATCGCACGCAACTGATCCTGCGTTTCGTGCCAAGGGAAAAGCGCTTCAAATTCTTTAATCCACGGACTGCTTAAATCAAATGCGAATCCACTCAGTACGCGTCGACGTGCTTGTGTTTCCAACAATCCTGCGGCGAGGTCTTCAATCGCATGTTGCGCTGCATCACGTTCTTTTCTCCAACGTTTACTATCAAGCTTATGGAGTTTTGCCTTTTTGCCATGCGGACCGATATAACGCGAAAGGAGATGTGCATGCGTGGTTGGAACATGCAACCTTACACCATCGGCATATTCCAGCGTAAAAACTTCCGAACGCGTCTCGCCGAACTCAATTTCACCGAGCCCTAAAAAGCGACCAATTCCATGCTCGAGATGAACGACAAGTTCGCCGGGTTCAACATCAAAAGCATACTCCAGTCGTTGACCTGCAATCGATTTGTGTTGACGTTGAGAGGGGCGATGCGAACGTTTTGTAGGATAAAGGTCGCGTTGCGTTACAACCGTTAATTTAAGGTTCCGAATGATAAACCCTTGACTCAACGTGCTCTGCAAAAGATGGATTTTTGTCTCTGGTGGCAGGTCATGAGAAAGCAATTCACATGCCGCCGCAGATTCCGCACAGAGAATGATGGTTTCCCCTTTTCGCGAACGCTCATCGAGCTGCGTCAGTGCTTGTTTGCGAAGGTGTAAATAAGCTTCTGGGTGAAGCTGTTTCGGCACATCTGCATCGATTTGAATCGTGTGGTCTAAGGGATCAACCGCAAGTGCGACCGACGGGATACCTTCAACGAGCGGCTCGCCCGACCAACAAACAAAATGTGGATGTTTCGCTAAGTGCGCACGCAACCATTCCGCATTGGTTTGTTTCGAAGAGAGCGACCGCAACTGTGCAAGCGTTGCCTCAATCGCGGGGGTATCATAAACCAAAACCGTCGCATCAACAAGCGTTGGCAACAATTGGAACGTTTTGATTTTCGCCATTGGCGTCGGCGGAATCGTCACCGCTTCTAACGTTGCAACCGAACATTGCGTTGCAGGGTCAAAGGCTTTGATGCGATCAATCGTATCGCCAAAAAATTCCACACGCATCGGCTGTGATGCACCGGCTGGCCAAAGGTCAACAATCCCCCCGCGAATTGCAAACGAGAGCGGCTCAACCACGAGCTCTACGCGTTCATAACCCATTGTTGTGAGTTGTTCTGCGAGCGAATCAAACGGCGTTTCGCCCTCTAGCGTTAAGGTCAGTGTCGCCGCTTCCAGCGCTTGCGCCTCGGGCACCGGTTGTAAAAGCGCATGAATCGAAGTGATGATGAGGCCATGCCCCGTTGCCCTTTGAATCGCACGTGCTTGCACTGCGCGTTCACCAGTGAGCAAGGTCGCCTCATCATCCGCCGAGGCTAAAAAGTAAAGCGCTGTCTTTGGGAGCAATTGCGACGCATCGGCAAAGGCTTGTTCTGCGAGCTCAGGCGTTGGACAAATCAGCAAGCTTCGACCTTCCCCTAAAAGGTCCGCCGTGACAACCGCCATCGGCAGCGGAATATCACCGATTGCAAAGGGACCCTCACGTCTCGGCAAAAGGCCTGCAAAGAGACGTGTCAGCTTAAAGGCAATCTCACTCAACTGTTTCATCTTGAAATAGCATAACAAAAACGCACCCTCCTGTGCGCAACTTTTTTCACCTTTTCGCGCTTTTAAACGTCCGCAAAAAAAATCTATACTTATAGTATAGGCAGAAGCAGACAAAAAAAAGTGTTGCCAATCCTCCCTTTAAGATGCTATCAATAAAGTGTTCAATCAATCGCGCTCAACGGAGCCAATCAAATGGAGGACGGTATGCGTTCACTTGTTATTGTAGAATCGCCGAGTAAGGCAAGAAAGATTTCGAGTTTTTTACCTGATGACTATGTGGTCATGGCATCGGTTGGACATATTCGTGATTTACATAAATATCGTTTATCGGTCGATGTCTCCAACCACTTCATGCCGACGTATGAAATTCCCGCCGACAAAAAGAAAATCGTCGCTGATTTACGCAAAGCCGCCGCCAAAGCCAAAAAAATCTTCCTCGCCAGCGACCCTGACCGCGAAGGCGAAAGCATCGCATGGCACTTGTATGAAGTTCTCAAAGATCTCCAAGGCGAACGCGAATTCTTCCGTGTGCGTTACAACGAAATTACCAAAACCGCCGTTTTGGCAGCTATTGAGCATCCCTCTAAGATTGACCAACATCTCGTCGATGCCCAACAAGCACGTCGCATCGAAGATCGCCTCTCCGGCTTTAAAATTTCGCGTTTAACACAATCCTCCGTCGCTGGCGCAAAGAGTGCCGGTCGCGTACAATCCGTGGCCTTGCGTTTAATTGTCGATCGTGAAGATGCCGTGAACGCCTTCCAATCCACGCCCTATTGGGTTTTAGGTGCACGCCTTGAAAAAGGCATCCATACCTTTGATACGCGTTTAGCCGCTATCGATGGCGTTGCCCCACGCTTCCAAGCCTACGACAAAGAAATTGACGGCATCCCCACCGAAGCCGAAGCCCGCGCCTATGTCGAAGATCTCGCCCAGCGCGACTTTGAACTCTTCAATGTCGACCTGCGCACCATTACCAAACGCCCCCCCGCGCCGTTCATTACATCGACGTTGCAACAAGCCGCCGCAAATGTCCTTGGCTTCACCCCAGAAGTCACCATGCGCCTCGCCCAAAGCCTCTATGAAAATGGTTACATCACCTATATGCGTACCGACGGCTTCACCGTCAGCGAAACCATTCGTGAGAGCGTCAAAGCAGAAATCCAAAAGCGCTTCGGACCCGAATGCGTTCCCGCAACGCCAAATGTTTATGGGAATAAAGTTCGCAATGCACAAGAAGCCCACGAACCGATTCGCCCCACCGACATCACCGTCGCCGCCATCGTCGATGAAGAAAACGACGCCATGGTCAAACTCTACGACCTCATTTGGCGACGCTTCATGGCCAGCCAAATGGCGCCAGCACGCCTCGAACGCACAACCCTCACCTTCGTTCCTGAGCAATTGCCAACGCCAACCAAACATCAATACCGCTTCACCGTCTCTTCTCAAAAACCCGTCTTCAAAGGGTTCTACAACGTTTGGTCACCCAATCGTAAAGAAACCGATGACAGTGAAGAAGGCGATGTCGTGATGCTTCCTGTGATGAATCGTGGCGATCGTGCAAAGTGCCAAGAGCTCATGCTGGACTCCAAGGAAACACAACCGCCCGCACGTTACAATGAAGCCTCCCTCGTGAAAGCATTGGAAGAGAATGGCATCGGTCGTCCCTCAACCTATGCTTCTACCATCAAAACCTTATTGGCGCGTGAATATGTTGTCAGCGGTAAAGGTCATGTGTTAACCCCGACCGAAATGGGAATGAATGTCACCCATTTCTTGTTAACAGAAGTGCCCGACTTCATCAATATTGAATTTACTGCACAAATGGAAGAAGCCCTCGATAAAATTGCCGCGGGTGAATCCTTCTGGGAAACAGAAGTTGCAGACTTCTACGAAAAGTTAACCCTCTGGTTAACCGCTAATCAATCGCGTGCCGATGCACTCTTGGAACTCTTAAAGAAGATTACCGAATGGAATCCTCCGCGTAAGAGTGGCAACCGCATCACCTGGGACGACGAAGGCTTCTACAAAGAAATGTGCGCCCTCCGCGCCAACAAAGAATCGCTCACCAAGGTCCAGCTCAAAACCTTGAGCAATCTCACCTTGCGCTATAGCGAACAACTCCGACCCGAAATTGAACAGTTCTTTGACAACGTTCCACCCGTGGTTGAAAAGGATGAAGTCCTTGAACTCTTCAAGCAAATTGAAATTCGCACCGAAACCCGTCCCTTGTCTGATTGGGAAACCAAATTCCTCGCCTCCATTCGAGAACAATTCGACCGCCGTGGCACCATCACCGACCGACAGTTGACAACACTAAAGAATCTTCTCGTGCAAAATCAACTCGCCGACCACCCCGAAAACGAAGCCGAAGCCAAAGCCCTTCTCGCCCTCTTCGACAACTTCACCCAATGGCACGCCCCACTCAAACGTGGTAAAGACACACGCGACGATAAATCCTTCATTGATAGCCTCGTCTCGCAATTAAAGCAACGCCACTTCCTAAGCGAACGTCAAATGAGTGCCCTCAAGCGTGTCATTCGTGGCTATCGCGAAGAAATCCCCAATTACGAAACCATTGCTCAGACCTACAACATTCCTGAAGCAGCGCCTCGTAAGACATCCACCACCCGTGCACCACGTAAAGCAAAGTCGACAACGACCAAAACGACACGAAAGACAAAGACAACCAAGTAACGCTCAAGGAGGAATCATCATGCTTCCTTATCATTACGAACACAACGTTCGCATCCGTTATGCCGAAACCGACCAAATGGGTGTATGCTGGCATGGGAACTATTTGCTCTTCCTTGAAGAGGCACGAGGGGAAGCCCTTCGTGCCTCGGGGGCAGGTTCTTATGCTGATCTTGAAGCAAGTGGTGTGATGTCTCCCATTGTGGATGTACACTTAGTTTACCATAAGCCTGCACTTTATGATGAACTCATCACCATTCATGTCTATGTTGAAGAACCCGTTCGTTCTCGCATTCGTTTTCGTTATGAGTTGATTAACCCCAAAGGTGAAAAACTTATGGATGCAACAACGGATCTTGCTTTTATTAATGCCAAAACACATTTGCCTTGTCGTCCGCCGCTTGCATTCCGCAAATGTTTTAGCTAAAGAGTGTTGTAATGAATGATTTGATTCCGCTCTACGAAGCAACTTTGTCAAAGATTGAAACTGCAGCAAAACGGTCTGGTCGCGGTGCAGATGATGTCACACTTGTTGCCGTTACCAAAACGCATGGACCAGAAACCGTACGTGATGCGATTGATGCCGGGATGACACTTTTTGGCGAAAATAAAGTTCAAGAAGCCGCTTGGAAAATTCCAATGTGTCCAACCTCTGCGCGTTGGCAATTGATTGGTCATTTACAGAGTAATAAAGTCAAGCATGCGGTTCGACTCTTTGAAACGATTCATTCGGTTGATAGCATTAAACTTTTTGATGCACTTGAAGCCGCGGCTCGTCAAGCAGGTACGCGCCCTGAGATCTATCTAGAAGTGAATGTTTCTGGAGAGCCCTCCAAATATGGTCTTACACCAGCAATGCTTCCGGCAACGATAGAGCATATCCTCAATCATTCCCAAGCCCTTACGCTTTCGGGACTCATGACGATGGCTCCTTTTGATCTTGATCCTGAAGCTGCGCGCCCCCACTTCGTAGCATTGCGTAACTTACGCGATCAAATGGAAAAAGACTTTGGCATTGACCTTTATCATCTCTCGATGGGAATGTCAGGCGATTTTGAAGTTGCCATTGAAGAAGGCGCCACCGATGTTCGCATTGGTACAGCACTCTTTGGTGCACGACCTAAAATCACACGCCCGACCCTTGATGCCGATACAACAAGTGGCATTTTATAAGGTAGCGTATGTCCTCGCCAATTCCCTTTTATCTCTCCACCTCGCGTCTTGCAACGATCTTATGGGTCATCCCCTTCTTTGGGTTGATGACCTTTCTTTTCCTTGTTAAACCTCACCTTGCGGGTTGGATATTTAGTATTTGGGGGATTTTACAAGGAGGTTTCCTTCTCGCGATTGCATGGATGCAACGCAAAGATAAACTGCGTGTTACAAACGAAAATGGTTTTACACGAGGTGATAAAACTGCAACAAAAGCAGTTCTTCTTGTCCATGGTTTCGTTGATTTACCGCTTGCATGGCAACGCCAAGCCGATGTGCTCGCACAGAAAGGTTATTATGTGCTCGTACCACAGATTAACCATGAGTGTCCAAGTGTATGGATGCCAATGTTAGAGGATTTATTATCCCACCTTTGTAAAACCTATCCTCATGTAGAGCTCTGGGGGCACTCCATGGGAGGAGCGCTTGCGCTTGCATTGGCACAAAAAAAATTTCCACTTAAGCGTGTTGTTCTGTGGGCGCCATTCCTTGCGCCTTATCTAACGCGTCCGTTAACAACCATACTTTATTTTCTTCATCGGCTCGTTCTTTTTGGACCGAGGACCTTTACCTTTTTTCCTTCACATCGACGCGCGAAAGGTCAACCCACGGCTTGTTACTTTGTCAATTGCACACTGCCCATTCAAACCTTTGCAACCCTGTTGCAAACCCAATATCTCGCTGTTGCAGCAAAGCAAAAAGCTCAGCTTCTTTTTGTTTTATCCCATCGCGAACGCGTGGTTTCCAATTCAGCGATTTTAAAGCGATTTAAAGATGAAACCATCCTTTGGGCTGCACATCCCTCCTCTGAACATCAATTAACCAATACCTCCGATTGGTTAAAAAATCTCAATCGTGTTTTTCGAATTAAGAATGATGAAACCCGCCCTTCTCTTTGATATTGATGGAACGCTCCTCTATGCAAAAGGCATTGGTCGACCCGCCTTTGCCAAAGCCTTTCAACAAGCTTACGGGGTAGAAGCAGATTTTGAAAATGTTTCGTTTGTTGGGGCCACCGATACCGCCGTGATTCGCACCATGGCAGCCGCACATGAGATCCCCTCAACGCCCTCCCACGAAGAAGCCTTTTATATTGCTTTAACCAAAGCGCTTGATGATGCCCTTGCAGAAACTCCACCTTATGTCTATCCCGGGGTAAAAGATTTTCTTGAAGCACTCGTTGACCAAGGCTATACCTTAGGTATTGTCACGGGAAACATTCGCACCACCGCTTGGGCAAAGCTTTTACATGCGAACTTAGCCACTTACTTCTCCTTTGGCGCCACGAGTGCCGATCATTACGATCGCGATGAAATCGCAAAGATCGCCTACCATCGTGCACAAATGCTCGGTTGTGAAGTTAAATGCCTTATTGGCGATACCCCCAAAGACATTCAAGCGGCTCACGCCATCGGTGTACCCGCACTTGCCGTTGCAACGGGTTGGATCGATGCCCCCACCCTCCTCGCCGCAGGCGCAGACGCCTGCCTTGAGAATTATCAATCCCTTTCCAATGCCATCCATCACCTTGAGCGACTCATCCATAATGCTTCGCCACAAGCATAGCGGCTCAAAGTCTTAATCCTCATTCACAACTTGTAATTAAAAAATGATGCATCCACACGCTCACACTCCAACTCCTCTTCCCCTTCGCGTGCTTGCTTGGGAAATTACCCGCCGTTGTCCAATGGCATGTACTCATTGTCGTGGAGCCTCACGCAATCTCCCCTATGAAAACGAACTCTCTACAGCAGAAGCGTTTCGCGTGATTGATTCGTTACATGCGATCCATGCGCATCCGCTTATTATCTTTACCGGTGGAGAGCCGATGTACCGCGAGGATCTTGAAACCATTGTTGCTTATGCCGCACAAAAAGGTTTCCCTTGTGCACTTGCCCCCTGTGGTAAATTCGCCTCTAGGGAACGCCTCCAGCGCCTTAAAGACGCAGGCATTCAAGCTCTTTCTATTAGCATTGATGGACCTACGGCAGAAATTCACGATGCTTTTCGAGGGATTAAGGGAGCTTTTCAATTTGCACTAGAGGCGATGGCTGCAGCACGCGATGTGGGCATCGGGTTTCAGATTAATCACACTGTTACGAAAGAGACGCGCGCCACCCTTCGCGCGATGCGTGACTTTGCCATTGAACAAAAAGCCACACGCATTGACTACTTTTTCCTTGTTCCCGTTGGACGAGGCGCCGCTATTGCTAATCTTGCGATGGATGATGTTGAAACCGAGAAAGCCCTTGATGAAATTCTCGACCTTGATGCCGAGGGTTCCCTTCCTGTACACGTCACCTGTGCCCCCAATATTGTTCGCAAGATAAAAGAACGCGCACACGCCCCCAAGAGTCGCTTTAATGGCTGCATGGCAGGCGCTGGATTTTGCTTCCTCTCCCACCTTGGCGAACTTCAACCCTGTGGATTTTTTGACAAATCCGCAGGTAATGTACGTGACTTCCAGCTTGATTTTCCCGCCGCCTTTAAAGCTTCCGAACTGTTTCAATCGCTTCATGCCGGTCCTACGGGGGGAAGTTGTGGGACTTGTACCTTTCGCCTCTCCTGTCGTGGTTGCCGAGCACGTGCCTATGCTCTCACTGGCGACCCCCTCACCCACGACCCCTCTTGTCATTTTTAAATCAAGCATCTAACAAATAATTCCCATCAAAGGTTTAAAGTCGTCATTAAAAAGTATCTTTTTCACTTAAAAAAACAAACCATAAAAAGCACTTTTTAACGACTTTTTCGACATCCCCTAAAAGCCTTTGAAATCAAGGCCTATTGTTTTGTCTTTCAAAGTCGCCCATTTTGACGAGCAAAGTGGGCGACTTTGAGCTTCAAAATGGGCGACTTTGAAAACGGACTTAAAATAATGTAGAATTTAAACTTTTACCGAAGTCTTTCTTAGGTTCTTTTTTCTTTGTAATAAAGTCAGAGTAATAAAGTTAGAAAAAAATTATTTTTTAGATTACAAGTGGCTACTAGATTTGGTATAATGTGCAACTAGAGGAGCACTATGAATAATTTTCACTTTTCCTTAAAGACTGAAATTTTTGCTGGGCGTGGTAGCGTTCGCAGGCAGTATCGTGCGTGGTTATTAGGACATCGTGCATTAATTGTCACGGGTCGACAAAGCGCAAAATTATCCGGTGCGTTAGAGGATGTTTGTGCCGTTTTAGAGGCCAATCATATTCCCTATGTGATTTATGACGGAATTTCCGAAAATCCCGATGTCACGCAAGTCTATGGTGGTGTTGCGGTTGCACTAGCCAATCAATCTGATTTTGTTATTGCCATCGGTGGCGGTTCTCCAATGGATGCTGCAAAGAGTATAGCATGGGCGACAGCTTCAATGGTCGCACAAGAAGATTTCTTTGATCGCAAACCAACGCCGCGTGATGCTGTTTTACCGATTGTTGCAATCCCAACGACGTGTGGCACGGGAAGTGAAGTCACCCCCTACTCCATTATCACCCATCATCGTTTGATGACAAAGGTGAATATTTCAAGCCCTCGTTTTTTCCCATCGGTTGCACTTTTAGACGCACGCTATTTGGAATCGATGCCAAAGCATGTCCTTTGTGATACTGCGTTGGATGCATTATCGCATGCAATTGAAGGCGCCTATTCACCACGAGCAAATCGCCTTTCTTTAGCCATTAGTGAAGAAGCGCTTGAAATTTTAATTCCTGAGCTCATTCGATTAGCGCATGGTGCATTTGTCAATCTCTCACAGTTACAATATGCTTCTCTTTTGGCAGGTATTGTGATTGCTCAAGCAGGTACGGGACTTGTACACGCAATGGGATATCCATTAACCTGCCATAAAGGTATACCGCATGGTCGAGCAAATGGTATTCTGCTTGCAGGCTATATGGATTATATGTCCGAATCTTGCGAACAGTTAACCGAACGCCTCTTTAATGCCGCCAACTTGCAAGGTCCTGATGAATTGCAGGCCTTAATTGACCTCTTGTTAGAAACGCTTCACTGTTCGCGTGAAGCTCCGACAGAGGAAGAACTTTTGCGTTTCTCGCATGATCCTTTGCGTTTAGAAATGGTACAGCGTTATCGCACCATGCCCTCTACAGAAAATGTGATGGATATTTATCGCACCGGTTTTTAATTTTAAGAACAAGTAAACGAAAGTGATACAACAATGGACAAAATCAAAGGTCTCGTTAAACGCGAAAATGGTTACCGCAAGATGACGGCTGATGAAGCCAAGGCTTGCGCAGCTTATAATGCGGATTATTTATCTTATTTGGGTATTGCTAAAACAGAACGCCGTGCCTATGATGAAGCCGTTCGTCGCATTGAAGCTCTCGGCTTTGTAGAACTCTCCACCAAAGACACCTTGAAGCCTGGTGATAAAGTATATCGTGGCTATCATGGTAAAACCTTGATGGCGGTTGTCATTGGTGAAGAACCTGTCGCAAAGGGTATCAATGTGATTGGTGGTCATACCGATGCGCCTCGTATTGATATCAAACCTGTACCAATTTGTGAAAAAGGTGGCATCGCTTATTTTGATACACACTATTATGGCGGTATCAAGAAGTTCCATTGGCTCACCCACCCTCTCGCACTTTACGGAGTTATTGTTAAGCCGGATGGAACAAAGGTTGAAATCGCCATTGGTGATAAACCCGAAGATCCCGTCTTCCAAATCACAGATATTTTGCCACACTTCGGTGCAGAACAGTCGGGAAAGAAGCTCGGTGAAGCTTTTGACCCAGAAGACATGGATATCGTTGTTGGTTCTATCCCTGTGGCAGAAGATGAAGATGATGAAGATGTTAAGGAAAAGGTCAAGTTGAATATCCTTCGTCTTCTCGAAAAAGAATATGGCGTAACAGAAGAAGACTTCCTTTCTGCAGAACTTGAACTCGTTCCGGCGGGAATGCCTCGTGAATTGGGTTTGGATCGTGCAATGATTGTTGGCTATGGTCATGACGATCGTGTCTGTGCTTATGCAGGTCTCAAGGCTTTGATGGATTTGCCGGCGATTCCGCGTCGTACAGGTATGGTTCTCCTTTGCGATAAGGAAGAAATCGGCTCGGTCGGTGCAACAGGTATGGATTCAACCTTCTTTGAAAACTCGGTGGCCGAACTCATCGCTCGTCAGAATACGCCTTCTCCGGAAGTCGCGGTTCGTCGTGCATTAGAAGCAAGCCGTATGCTCTCGGCGGACGTTTGTGCAGCGAGTGACCCCCACTTCCCCACTGCAGATTCTCCGAATAACATGGCGATGATGCATGCGGGTGGTTGTATGATTAAGTACACGGGTGCTCGTGGCAAGGGTGGCGCTTCGGATGCGCGTGCAGAATTTATTGCTGATTTGCGTCGTATTTTTGCTGCCGATGGTCTTACTTGGCAGGCTGGTGAATTGGGCCGGTGCGAAAAGGGTGGCGGTGGGACTATTGCGCTTTATATGGCGCGTTATGGTATGGATGTGGTTGACTTTGGCGTACCGCTCTTTAACATGCATGCGCCTTGGGAGGCGGCTTCGAAGTATGACTGCTATATGACGTATCGTGCGTATAAGGCCTTCCTCGCAGACTAATAAAAAGATTCATATGATGTGCGGGTCTTCCCGCACATCATTGCTTTAAGCTATGGCAAAGAAAATTCTCCTCGTTGATGATGATCCTAACATTTGTATGATGTTAGGCGATTTCCTTGTTGCAGAAGGTTATGAGGTTACACAAGTACATTCAGGCGAAGAAGCTTTAGGGTGTCTTGCTGAAATTAAGCCAGACCTTATTATCCTTGATATGGGAATGCCAGGGATGGGGGGTACAGGTTTTATTGAACATATCTCTAATGCCTCAGGTCATCTTATCGCTCCAGTTCTTGTCTTAACTGCACGGGGTGAAATGGCAGAATACTTTGCGACAAAGCATATCGCTGGTTTTATCACAAAACCAGCAGCACCTGATGAACTTTTAGCAGAAGTCCAACGCATTCTTTTTGTCGAGAGCGATTTGCCACATGATGAACCTTTTCTTTTAGGTCAAAATCCTCGTCGTGTGCTTGTTCTTGCAGAGCCGAATCATATCCGTGCCAATGCGTATCGAGAAGCACTAGGTAAAGTCGGATTTTCTGTTGAAGCCGTGCGTACAGGACCAGAAGCGATTGAGACAACGATTGCACTTCATCCCGCAGGTCTTATTTTACCGATGGATGCAGAACTTCTATCCGCCGATGCAGTGCTTGAAATTCTTCGCAAGTTACCCTCGAGTAAAGCACTTCCAGTCATTGTCTATAATGCCGAAAAATCACCCGAGCGTTGGCTGTTTATTGATCCTCGTAATGTCACGAAAGTGAATGGCATGGAAGGTCAAGACATTGCACAAGCTGCACTAAAAAACATTTTAAAATAAGGTCGTGATATGCGTTGCCCAAGGTGTCGTAAAGATAATGATCGTGTTGTAGATAGTCGTACTGCTCCCGATGGAGAAGCTATTCGTCGTCGCCGAGAGTGTCTTCTTTGCGGTTATCGCTTCACTACCTATGAACGCATCGAGCATGTGCTTCCTCGTGTGCAAAAACGATCTGGTGGTGTGGAACCTTTTGATCGTTCTAAAATTGAGCGAGGCATTCTCTCAGCGTGTCAAAAACGCAATATCCCTAGCGTTGAAATTGACCGTCTCATTGATGATGTCTTAATGACGCTTGAGCAAACCAAAGGCTCTGAAGTTGAATCTTCTTATATTGGTCATCTCATTATGGAGCGCCTCCGTACACTTGA